>JBGCES010000550.1:0-6023 GCA_045106545.1 Saprospiraceae bacterium | reverse complement strand
AACAAAATTGGATCATATAAACAGCGATTTATAAAAAATATATTCACGACTACTTATATTTTTATTCAAATAAAAGTATCATTTTAGACTCGAGATCGCCAAAGCCATCCACCACAAACAACTCAGGCATCACCCTTTACGAATGATGCCTGAATTAATCTTATCGCAAAGCAAATTACCCACACTTACTATGCCCACAATTCTGGCAAATCAAACAGCCTTCTTTGTAAACTACTCCATCCGCCTCACCACAATCTGGGCAAGTTGCGCCCGCGCTCGTACCATCTGGTACAAATTGCTTCAAGGCACGGACGACTCCGTTTTTCCAAGTATTGATGTTGTCAGAATCGGTGTTCAAACCAGAAACTAAATTCACCGCGTACTGAATCGGCATACCGTGACGTAGGATACCCGAAATCAATTTGGCGTAGTTCCAGAATTCTTTGTTGAACGAACGATCCAAACCACCCATGGTTACTTTGTAACCGTCTTTGTCGCGGTATTGGAAATCGTAGTGGTTCTCTTCTGTTTCTTCGTCGCGTTCTTTGATGACGTAGCCATTTTTCACGTAAGTGGGCAATGCAAAAGTATCTTCTGCGCGACCTGTGAAAATCTCGTAAGGCTTACCATCTAACAGACCAACGACTGCGATCCATTTTTCGCGATTGTTATTGAAACGAACCAGGCTTGCTTCCATTTTCTTGGGACGCTTAGGCGCGAAACTTTCTTTGAAAATCGCTGCTTGTGCATCGTTTGCTTCTTTTTTCTTGTCGCTATCATCGGCAATCAATACACCCGAACGCGACCCATCGCGGTAAATCGTACAACCTTTACAACCTTCTTCCCAAGCCGTTTCGTAGATCTTTTTCACCATTTCTACGCTCGTCTCGTTGGGTACATTTACCGTAACCGAAATCGAGTGATCGACCCATTTCTGAATCGCTCCTTGCATTTTTACTTTCTGTACCCAATCTACGTCATTTGCCGTAGCGTTGTGGTAAGGTGATTGTTCGATAATCGGCTGCAATTCTTCGCTCTTCATTTTCTTCACGGCATCCACATCGTACTTCATGATTTTCAACCAATCGACAAATTTGTGGTGGAATACATTGTACTCTTCCCAGCTATCACCTACTTCATCTACGAAGCTGACATCCGAAGTCGTATCGTTGGGATTCACCTTACGACGACGCTTGTAGCTCACCATAAATACAGGTTCGATACCCGAAGTCGTTTGCGTCATCAGACTTACCGTACCTGTAGGTGCGATGGTCAATAAAGCGATGTTGCGACGACCATATTTTACCATGTCGTTATATAATGCCTCGTCTGCTTTGCGGATGCGTTGAATCATTGGATTTTGCATCTCGCGGCTCGCATCGTAAATCGGGAATCCACCGCGTTGCTTCGCTAAATCAACGGAAGAACGGTAAGCGTTCAATGCCAATGTTTGGTGTACTTTTACGCTAAATTCGATTCCCTCATCGCTACCGTATTGCTTACCCAACATCGCCAACATATCACCTTCGGCAGTGATACCAACGCCCGTCCGACGACCGTTTTCACAAGTTGCGCGGATCTTTTGCCATAAAGTACGCTCCGTTGCTTTAATAATTTCCGCTTCTGGATCTTTCTCAATTTTGGAAAGGATGCGGTCGATTTTTTCTAATTCCAAATCAATGATGTCATCCATCATGCGCTGTGCAATGCGCACGTGCTTTTTGAATAAATCAAAGTTGAAACTTGCCTTTTTTGTAAATGGATTTTCTACGTAACTGGACAAGTTGATCGCCAATAAACGACAAGAATCGTAAGGGCATAATGGAATCTCACCACAAGGGTTAGTAGAAACCGTTTTATAACCTAAATCAGCGTAGCAATCGGGCACTGCTTCGCGCGTTACGGTGTCCCAAAACAATACGCCTGGTTCCGCCGATTTCCATGCGTTATAGATAATCTTATTCCACAATTTCGAGGCATCGATATCTTTCGTAAAAGTCGGCTCTGCGCTCTCTACTGGATATTGCTGCGTGTACGTTTGTCCGCTCATCGCTGCTTTCATAAAGGCATCATCGATCTTTACGGAAACGTTCGCGCCCGTTACTTTACCCAATTCCATTTTCGCATCCACAAACTCCTCCGCATCGGGGTGACGGCTACTTACGGACAACATCAATGCACCACGGCGACCGTCTTGCGCTACTTCACGCGTTGAGTTAGAATAACGTTCCATGAAAGGAACGATCCCAGTAGAACTCAACGCCGAATTCATCACTGGCGAACCTTTAGGACGGATGTGAGAAAGGTCATGCCCTACTCCACCACGTCGCTTCATTAGCTGTGCTTGCTCTTGGTCGATTTGCATAATTCCACCGTAAGAATCGGCTTCGTTACCAATCACAAAACAGTTCGATAAAGAAGAAACTTGGTGGTTGTTTCCGATACCCGCCATCGGGCTACCTTGTGGAATGATGTACTTAAAGTTTTTCAACAAACCATAAATTTCATCGTAAGGCAAAGCATCTGGATAAGTGCTTTCGATGCGCGCAATTTCATTCGCGATACGCACGTGCATATCGTCAGGCGTTTGTTCATAAATATTCCCAAAAGAGTGTTTTAGTGCGTATTTGTTAATCCAAACATTGGCTGCAAGCTCGTCGCCATTAAAATATTTGGTGGAGGCTGCCAATGCCTCTTCGAAAGTGTAAGTTTTTTCAACTTTCGCTTGGCTGCTAATCATGTTCATTCTCGAAATATTTTATATAGAGTTTCGTATTTATTCTTTCACTTGTTGTTTGACCATATTTTTGACTTTCCTACTTATCCAAAAGCCAACTTTCTCCAATTCTTCTACAATCGGCATCACTTCAGGAATTATTTCTGCCTCTTTAGCTTTAATTAGTACACCCAATAAACCAACGGTTTCTAAACCAATTTTTCTAGCTTGATTAGTCCCAAGTCGTTCATCAATGAGTAATAGATCAGCATTTACTTCTTTGGCTAAAACAATTGCCTCTGATTCGCCTAAATCCAAATCTTGATGTAAATCTGCAACTGCTTGGATATCAGATGGAATCTTTACACTTATCCAAGTTGCATTTTTATAGTCGGATAAATCATAGCCGATATTTTCTAAAGCAATAATCTCTTTTTCTACTGCGGGAGGAATAATAACCTCTTCAAATACTGCTCTGATCAAATCTAAACGATTGATTAAAATGAGATTAGCAATTGGTGATGTATCACTAACGATTATCATTTAATCTTAATTTTTTTTATCGTTTCCAAATCGTTTTTTAGTTCTTCTTCTCCATAATGAATCGGAATCTTTCTTTTAGCTAGTTCTTGCTGAAATTGTATTTGATGTAATTCCGCAATTTCACTAGCTTGAGCCAAGGTTACTTTTTCTTCTTTAAAAAGAGCAATTGCAACTTGGAGTAATATATCACCTTGTGACAATTTCGCTCTACTCATTAATTTATCAGAAATTTCAATAATCATAATTTAAAGTTTTCTCATAAGATATACCTTTTTCGATTGCAATGCAATAATCCTTCATTGTCACACAGAAATGTGCATGCAAATGAACGTCTGCATTTGCTACAACGTAGCAAAATAATTTCGTCCCTCCAATGCTTCCCTCCACGCTGTTTTTTGATTCCTGAAAGAGATACGCACATGGGGAAACAGCAGTATGTTTTTGATAAAATTCAAAGAAAGTAAGGGACTCTCTGTTGAACTTCCATACTACATTTACCATCACGTATTATAGTGGTGAGATAATTTTACAATCTCTTAAAAAGTCAGGTGCGAATAGTTGCTGTATAAAATTCTGCTGATAAACTAACTTCAACAAAAGGTGGTCGATGAATCATTTTTTTCGTCCTTATCCCTCAAGATTGGGAATGAATATTCATCTGTTTTTCGTATAGAAATAAGTATGCCTAATTAGAAAGGTCTATAAGTTAAGTTTCAGATAATTGTTTTAATATCCTCTTATCGTTTCGCACCACTAATTTAGTGAGACTAACGACTTTTTTTAGTCAAAGTTATCCACAAAATGTGAATAACTTTTATAAGTAACTGACAATCAATTACTTAAAATTTTTAAAATCTTTTCCACAATGTGGATAAGTCAATGTGGATAAAAATAAAGGTGTAAACAAATCAGTGACAAAGCACTTTTTTTATTTTGCATAACTCGCAGAAAATCAGGGTATTAATTAGAGGACAGAAAACAGATCGTCCCTCAGTATTTCGGGACTGACAGAGGACAGATAAAGTTCTAGCATCTGTCTTCTGTCAGCGAAGCGGTCTGTCCTCTGTCCACTATTTTTTAATCCATCTTCGTCGCGTCTTTCTTCTTGCCTTTGTTTTTTACGTATTTCTCTAGCCACTGATCCTGTTCCCATAACATGTGCAAGATTGACTCCTTGGCACGGTAGCCATGACTTTCTTTGGGTAACATCACCAGACGCGCGGGTGCGCCCAAGCCTTTTAAAGCATTAAAGTAGCGTTTGGATTGCAATGGATACGTACCCGAGTTATTATCTGCTTCGCCGTGAATTAACAGTAGCGGCGTTTTCATCTTATCGGCGTGCATAAAAGGGGACATATCATAGTAGGTTTCGGGCGAATCCCAGTAGCTGCGCTCCTCCGCTTGGAAACCAAAAGGCGTAAGCGTACGGTTATAAGCACCACTTCGGGCAATGCCCGCTGCAAACAAATCACTGTGACTCAATAGATTCGCCACCATGAATGCACCATAGGAATGCCCACCCACCGCTACTCTATCGCGATCGATATAGCCCATATAATCAACTACATCAATCGCCGCTTGAGCATTGGCGACCAGCTGTTTACGGAAACTATCATTAGGTTGTTCATCGCCCTCTCCGACAATAGGAAATGCCGCGTCGTCTAAAATTACGTAGCCGCGCATCGCCCAGTAGAGCGGCGAACCATAATAAGGATAGACAAATTCATTCGGATTAGTCGTCCGTTGGGAGGCGGAATTTTTGTCTTTGAATTCGCGCGGATACGCCCACAAGATCATCGGAAATTTTTTCTTTGAATTCTTATCACAGCCTGCGGGCAAATACAACGTACCTTGCAAATCTAATCCGTCGTCGCGCCGATAATTAATCACTTCCTTTTTGACGGCGGCGAAGCTGGCGAAGGGGTTTTTAAAACCCGTCAAGGGTTGCAAATCGTCGGTTTTGATGTTACGAATGTAGTAATTCGGATATTCCTTGGCTGCTTCCAGCCGTACTAAATACGTTCCTTTTTTTGCATCAATAACATCGTAGATTCGCTCTACTTTATCACGGTAAGTGGATTGATAAATCTTTTCCTTTTCCAAGGTTTTCACGTCCATCGCTTTGATAAATGGGAACTGCCCTTCGTCACTAAAACCGTCGCCCATTAAGAATACTTTGCCATCTTCGACGGCGACTACTTCACGGTTGAATTTATTTTTACGCTTCGCGAAATTGCCGGGGTCAGAATAGCGATCCTGATAATTACGATCGGTGATGACTTGCGCTTTCTGCTTAGTTTTAGATGGATTGAATAGGTAAGATTTCTGATTCCGATTGTTCCACCAATAGTCGTGCGCAAATGCCACTTCATCGGTTGACCATTCCAAATCGTAGAGGCGATTATGTAGTTTTAATAAAGAAGTCGGTTGACCCGAAAAAGGCGCGGCTGCTTGAAAGACTTCGTCTCTATATTCCACTTCATTTGCAGGGTCGCCGCCGTCCAATGCTGCTACCCAAACCAGCGTAGCGGGATGATCGTCGCGCCACTGAATATTACGTTTTCCTTCTCGGGCAGACATAAAACCTTTCGGTAAAACTTCCGTCAATGGCATCTGATCAAAGGCGTTAACCAATTTGCCGTTAGGCGAATAAATATTGGTCGTACGTGGAAAACGACGGTAAGGAACAATGTAAGAAAACGGGCGTTGCAACTCGCTGACCATCACGTAATTGCCATCGGGCGAAACGCTCACTGACCAGTAC
>JBGCES010000055.1:0-56710 GCA_045106545.1 Saprospiraceae bacterium | reverse complement strand
GATGAACGAAGATGCGTTGCGGTATGGTTGGAATTATGCGAAATTATTATCGGAAGGACCATCGCAGAATGCCGTCGTAGCGAGTCCCGTGATGAAAGCGATGCAGGATGGAAAAATTGCTCGCGTAGAAGAATTAACGCGAATTCCAGCGGACGTACAAGATACTTTGATTACCCTCCTTTCAGAAAAACTATTACCCGTTCCGGAGCTGAATACGGAAATTCAAGCCCAACGTGGTTTCAATATTATCGCTACGGCGAATACGCGAGATAAAGGGGTTAATGAATTGTCGTCTGCGCTCCGTCGGCGTTTCAATACGGTCGTTTTGCCTTTACCTGACTCGTTGGAAGAAGAGGTAAAAATCGTTAAAACGCGGGTAGAAAAAATGAATGCGACCTTAGAAATTCCCGTCACGGCAACACCCGTTGCGGAAATCCAACGACTCGTTACCATTTTTCGCGAACTCCGTAGCGGAAAAACGACCGATGGACGCATGAAAGTAAAATCGCCGAGTAGCACGTTGAGTACCGCCGAAGCCATTTCGGTGGTCAATAGCGGACAAGCGTTAGCGGCACATTTTGGTGATGGGGAACTGAAAGCGCATGATTTAGCGGCGGGCATTACGGGCGCGATTGTCAAAGATCCTGTGCAGGATAAAACGGTCTGGTTAGAATATTTAGAAACGGTGGTGAAGGAGCGCAAAGACTGGCAAGATTTGTATCGTGCTTGTCGGGAGATGGTTTAACTCGACTCGATTTATTTTAGCTTCAATAATAATTTTTATCTTTGGGTAAGCCCTCTTAAATCTAAAAAGAGTTTAACCCGAGTATTTTGTTATCTGACTTGTTTTATCCCATTATTGCTCCTTTTCAGCGATCTATAATTTTGATTTGCTGTCTGCTGTTCTTCCTCCTGTCAGGTTGGACACAATCTGCCACATCCACGATTCAAATAGAGCAAGAAACCATTTCCTTCCAAGATTCTACTTCAATTCTAGCGTATTTAAATATCTATCCCAATGCGCCCGCTACTACGCAATTGACTGACTTATCACCTACCGATTTTCAATCTGCCGCTAATTTTAATTCCCTAATTGAAAATAAAAATACCCACTGGCTACAATTCAATTTAGCCAACCCCGATACCGTCGCTCACGAATTTATTCTCTTTGTCGGTTACGAACAACAAGTCGAGATTTTTGTGGATAATACCCGTTATTACGTGGGAACGCTAGTTGCGGACGAAGAAAAAATTGGCAATATAAAACCTGGATTTTTCCTACGCGATGAAGGCTATAGTGGACAAATTAAACTCTCTCTATCGGCGCAGGAACAAAAAGAAATTTACATCAAAACCCAGCGGATTCTCAATAATCCTTTGCAATTGAATATTAAATTATTCCATACCGACTTCTGGCAAGAAACGATGCAAGCAAGTAGCCGCCATTTTAGTCAGGGTATTTTTCAGGGCATTATTTGGGGATTTATTTTGTTTCATTTGCTCTATTTCTTGATGGTGCGCGACAATACCTATCTGGTTTATTGCGCGTATATGGTATGTATTTCGGTATTGACTTTGGGTGATTTTGGCTACTTACAAAGTGTTATTTTTAAAAACTATCCCTATTTAGGTTGGGGCGTTTTCTTGACTATCCAATATGTAGCAGGCATCATGACTTTTGTCTTTATGCAGCGGTTTGTGGATTTGAAAAACCTAATGCCTAAGTGGGATCGGCGCGTGACGATTTTCATTTGGGCGAACGTTGCACTTATATTCGCATATATCATTTTTTACATCATTTTCCAAGATTATCGAATCGTCACGGCACATAAACTGATTATCGCACCTTTCGCTTTACTGGGATTTTTGTTTTGCATTTTATTGATTCGTTCGGGCGACACGGTGGCATTATATTTCGCCATAGCGGGTGCTATTTTAAGTTTAGGGGTTACGATCAATGCGGTTTTAGAAGTACTCGAACAGCGCGGATTGATTTTAGAAACGCCTTATTTACGTTATTACTTTTTACAAATTGCGACTTCGCTACACTTGCTGACGTTCTCCATTGGTATGGGCTATCGGAGTCGGCAAATTGACCTTGCCAAGCAGCGAGCCATTGAACTGGAACGCGTGAAAACGAAATTATATAATAATATTACCCATGAATTTCGTACGCCACTAACCGTTATTTTAGGCATTACTGAAAATATAAAAGGACATCTTTTTGAAAAACAACTGATCAAAAAGAATGGCAAAAACCTACTGCATTTAGTCAATCAAATTCTCGATCTCGCTAAGCTAGAAGCTAATCAATTGACACTTAATTTGCACCAAGACAACATTATCCCTTATCTCCAATATCTGTTACAATCCTTCCAATCACTAGCGGTTGAAAAAGAATTGACGCTAGTTCCATATTTTGAATTAGACAAACTCGTGATGGATTATGATGAAATAAAAATTCAGCAAATCGTTTTTAATTTATTATCCAATGCAATAAAATTTACGCCTTCGGACGGAAAGGTTATTTTCCATGTTTCTCAAAATGACGACTTACTTCTTTTAAAAATAAAAGATACGGGTATTGGAATTGCGGCGAATAAATTGCCACATATCTTTGACCGCTTTTATCAAGTAGATGATACTTCTACGCGCAAAGGTGAAGGAACGGGGATCGGTTTGGCGTTGACCAAGGAATTAGTGGAATTGATGCAAGGGGAAATCACTGTAAAAAGTGTGCTTACGAAAGGAACGACTTTCGTCGTGAAATTACCGATTACTCAAAACGCACCTTTGAAAACGACTGCTAATACTATAAAAAAAGAATCTGTTACATTACCACTTTATCCCAGCCGAATAACATCAAGCATAACTAATCCAACTACCGAAATTTTAATTATCGAAGACAATAAGGATGTTATTCTTTATCTCCAATCTTTACTTCAATCGGAATATAAAATTCATACTGCCGTGAATGGACAAGATGGAATCGAACGCGCGATTGAGTTAGTCCCTGACTTAATTATTAGCGATGTGATGATGCCCGAAAAAGACGGATATGAAGTTTGCGCTACGCTTAAAAAAGACGAACGAACTAGTCATATTCCAATTGTTTTATTAACCGCCAAAGCGACTCAAGAAGAAAAAGTACGCGGCTTACAAGATGGTGCAGATGCTTATTTGACGAAGCCATTTGATCGCGCTGAATTATTTACGCGCATAGAGCAATTACTCAAATTGCGGTCTAATTTACAACAAAGATATAGCCAATCACCAGTCATCACGACAACTAAGTCACTAAATAGAGAAGAGCAATTTTTACAAAAAGTGCATAGCCAAGTATTAGATAAATTAACAGATATAAATTTATCAGTGGCTAATTTAGCTGCTAATTTAGACTTAACGAATAATCAATTTTATCGTAAAGTCAAGGCATTGAGTGGTAAAACTCCTTCGCAGTACATCCGCCAAATTCGGTTACAAAAAAGTATTGAATTGCTACGCCAAGGCGATTTGAATATCTCCGAAGTCGCTTATGCAGTTGGCTTTTCCGATCCAAATTACTTCTCGCGTGTCTTCCATCAAGAGTTTAAACAGCCGCCAAGTGCTTTTCAGACTGGCGCCAGCTAGTAAAAATGTCCTTTTTTAAATTGTTGATAGTCAGTCAATTAGCACTTATGTTGCAATGAGTGCAAGATATGTGCTACCATTTTACTGCTGTTTGTAAGATTTGTCCTGCTATTTGTAAAATATGTGCGAGTGATTTTTCTCTCCTACCCATAACTTTGGACTATAAGAAAACGAGTACGCACAACTTTTCCTACCTAATACCTAAACACAACGACTTCTTAAAAGACAGATTATTTGCTCTAGCTGTATCCCCAAGGGCTAGGAGCGCTTTTGAGCTTATTGTTTAATACCAAAAAATTACTAATTATGAAAAAGAGATGCTTTACTTACTATCTATTTGTCTTATTAATTATCTCCTTGTTGCCCAACACTTCATTGGCTCAGTTGCTACACGAGAGTAATCAGGTGGGTTGGGAAGTGCAAGCTACTCGGGTGTATTGGGGAACTCAAGGCGATGCGGTAGGAACTAACACACCACGGTTTCAACTGCGGGCGGCGGAGAGCACTGATGGTAATGCTAGTCATGTCAATAGCGGTGGAATTTATGTAGGCGGCACTAGAGGAAACTGGACGAGTTCCAACGATAATACAAATATGGGGACGATTGCGCGGCGGACTGACGTACAACCTGAGTATTTCGATGCCACTACTTTAAATTGGCACGTTGATACCGACTTTACGTCCTGGGAGGACGACGGTTGTACGGGAGGGAATATTAATCGGTTTGATTCTTCTAATGAATTATTCCACCCTTGTAGCGGAGATTTTTCTGATGGTAGCTTCTCGCGGGTAACGGGCAACACATCTTTTACCTCCGATATTCCACTGAATAAAAATTGGTATAGTGTAATTCAAAAAAATCTAGGGAATGGCTCGGCGGTGCGTTATCGTACGGCTTGGCGGTATCGATTTGGTGATGGACAAAATACGCCACTAGATTTTGGTACAATGCTATCACAAACAAAAACGCATCGAAATTCCAATGCTCCGCCACCAGCGGGCGCACATTCCACCATGGGATATAGCGATAGTTGGACGGGTGGATCTTATGGATCTTCTCCTGACGTGATGTATAAATTTTATATTAGTACGGCTCGTACGGTTACGATTAGTACGGATCATGGTTTTACTGATTTTGATACATTTATACACATCGGGAGTTATGAAGATGATACCTTCTCACGTATTGGTGGAAGAGCTAATGGAAGCTCTGGAGGAGTGAAAGCGGAGATGACAATTGATTTGTGTGCGGGTAATTACGCCGTTATTATTGAAGGGTCGGGTTCGGATCGAACAGGACTATTTTGGTTGGAAATCACCGATCGTAATATCGCGGTGAATGGTGGGACGCTTGCTTTCAATGCTCCGAGAACTTTTGCAGCGAATACTAATCTTAGTAATTATCAAATCAATTCTGCGACCAACGGAGATGCTACCAGTACTGACTCTAATGCAGAAATTCAGTGGCAACGCCGTAGCAAAACAAGCAGCGGTAGTTGGTTAGACAACTGGACGACTGTGACGGATAGCGATGGAAATGCACAAACTTATACCTTACCAAGTGATGGCTTGCCAGCCATTAGTGGACAAAATACGAATTACCAGTTTCGGCGTAGAATCCGCGTAAATTGTACGGGAAGTAATTGGGTAGCAAGTAGTAATGTGATTGATTTGACGGTGATTCCATTTGCTACGACCAATACTTTTACTAATGGCGGTTGTCAATTTCAGTTGTTGACCAATGCCCGATTTGCTAATAGACCTTGCGGCACGCCCGAGATATTTGGCGCAACCACTATTAGTGCTAGTCAACGCACGGCAATGCTTTCCGATCCTTCCAAATTCATCATTTTACCCGCTAATAATACGTTCACTTTTTATATCAATCAAGGTAACGGTTGTAGTGGAGTGACCAGAGGAAGGTACTATTACGGAAGTCCGAGTAACGGTTCTCGTACGCTATCTTTTCCTTCTTCTGAATTTAATAACATTGGTAATAAAGCGACTTGTAGTGGGGCGATCTGCTTGAATGTTTATCCTGCTGTAGAAAATTTTCAAACCAATTACGCGGATGTGTTGACCATTCAGTTGATGAATTCCTCGAATGAAGTTGTTTACGAAATTGGCTTTCCCCTTTTAGTCGAAGGCGATAATACTTATATCAAAAATGGCGTCCCTCAAATTAATGCGGACGGTTCGATGCTCACCCCCCAAATTCCGTGGATGATTCTTCATGATCCTCCTGGCGACGCTAGTTTTGCTACTTACGAGACGACTACGGAAACCTGTCGTTCTTACGGTATTAATTTTTCGGCGGGTGTTCAGAATGAGGTAGGTGGTTCGGTGAAATTAGGTGTAGAAGGACAAACGGGCGTTAGTCTGGGCGTATCAGCAACGACTAGTTATAAAGCTTACGCGCAAATGTCGGGTAGCATCGAAGCAGGGCTTAAAGGAGGGGCTGGTAGTTCAACGGATTTATGTTTTAAATCGACCACTACGTTTAGCACAGGAGAAGACAATAGCGAAATTGATGGAGCCAAGGGCGATGTTTTCTTGGGTACAGGGATGGAATATACCTACGGAACGCTACGGACAGTGAGTTTTGATCGGGATAATTGTGAAGTTGATTTTACCGCTGACTTTTCCCTTTTCGCTGGGCAGTCCACTGATTTCGCGTGGACGGAAGCTAAAATAATCGAAGATGTAGAACGCTTGGAAGGAGTGATTGCTGGCATTACTGAGGATACGGAAGAAAAAGCGAAAGCTGAAGCCCAAAAGCAAGTGTGGGAGAAGGTGTTAAACATCAATGCCGCAATCAAAAGTGGTAGCAGTACCGCCATTGGCTACAAGTCTTATAACGGCGGAGTAGCGGAAACAGATAGTAAAGAAACCAGTTTTTCCCAGATGGAAACTATCGAATTTGAAGCTTTTTTAAATGGCGAAATAACCCGCGAAGTAGGTGCTGAAGTAGGTGGTTCTGGTGGTTCTGTGTATCATAAAGTAAGATTGGAATCTTCTTTTGGTGGAAATACGGTTACAGGTAGTACCACGACTAAAACCATTAGCTATTCGATTAGCGATGGAGAAGGGGATAAAATAAATGTAGATATTTATGAAGACCCAGTTTTTGGTACGCCCTATTTTAAGCTACGCGAAAGTTCTGAAACGAGCTGCCCTTACGAAGGCGGTATTAAAAAAGACCAGCCTAAAGTGCGTGGTTTGATCAATGGAGTCGAACAACAAAATGTCGTTATCCACGCTGTTCCAGGTAGCACTGTCACTTTCCCGCTAAATATTTGTAATGAAAGTAACTTCGACCGCGAATATGAACTGAGCATGGCAGGTGGAACAAATCTGAATAACGCCATCATAATTGTTGGTGGAAAAAATATCAATGACGAAACGATTGATTATCCACCTAACGTAGAAAGTGGCGTGACGAATTTTAATTGGGGGGGCAATAGTTGTTTTGATATTCAAGGTAATAAACCGATTTTCTCTCTGCGACAAGATCCAGATGATACCAACCCACCTTATGCGTATGAAAATGTGATTTTGAATTTGATTTCTCCTTGTGATGCCGATCAAATTTCAAGTGTAAGTGTTTCCGTTTATTTTGATGATTTGGACGGCGATGGATTCGCGGACGATACGGACAATGATGGTGTAATTGATGTGCTTGATGCTTGTCCGCAGACACCTCAAGCAGGTCTGGATTTTGATGGCGTAGATGATATCATCATTAGCCCCGAAAAAGTAGATCACAATGTCTATCCCATCACGACTTGGGAGGCTTGGGTTTATCCTACGTCTAATGAGGTACGTTGGCAGACTATTTTTACGACTACTGGTAACTTTTCTGGGCGTGGTTTATACATGTATGGGGATCAATTTGCCGTAGGATGTGGAGACAATAATTATTATGCAGGAGCTGCCAACCTTAACCAATGGCAACACGTAGCCTTGGTTTATGACAATCTTGCTGGCACAGCGAAATTATACCGCGATGGAGCATTAGTTTTTGATTACTTCACCCAATTTTCCGTTCCTCCTGGAGCAGACCTCAATATTGGTAAAATGAATGCCTTTATCAATACTGGATTTACTGGAAAAATTGATGAAGTAAGAATTTGGGACAATCCGCGAACTGTACAAGAACTCCTCAATAATGCTGATACCGAACTCGATCCTACTTTGAATGGAACGGTCGTTTACTACCCAATGAACGAGGGACAACCCGCCGCTAATAATACTGCCATTTCAAGTATTACTGATTATTCAGGGAGAAACGTTCATGCAACGCCAACTGGTTTTGCTAAAACGGGTACAAGTTCCAACTGGAATTTGGGCGCACCAGTCAATCACGCAGCAAATGGCAACTGCGCTACTAATAGCTTACCGCTTAATTTACTTTCATTCGAGGGTGAAACGCTTTCCAAAATCAACCTCCTTACTTGGCAAGTCAGCGAAGAAATTAACACCCTTGCGCATCACATCGAACGTTCCACTGACGGAACAGACTTCACTGAAATCGGCAAAGTAGCTGCTAACCAAAGCAGCCAAAACAGCCGCTACGAATTTACTGATACCAGTCCGCTACAACGCGCGTACTACCGCCTACGCATTCAAAATACGGACGGCAGCGAGCAATTTTCTAATATCATTTTATTAGAAAGAAAAACAGCAGCAGCATTTGCGATCACTAATCTGTATCCCAATCCAGCGCAAAGCGAATTTTTCATTGACTATGAAGTCGCTACTTCTACCGATTTGCAAGTCCGAATTATCGACCTGACGGGTAAGACGATTCTACAACAAACGACTACTGGGCAAGTGGGGCGCAATCAAATCGCTTTAGATGTGAACCTGCTTCCTGTGGGTAGTTATTTTGTGCAATTGCAACGTGCTGATGGGGAGGTAATTACGAAAAAACTGATGATTCAGAAGTAAACGAAGACGGCATTGTTTAACTCCAATATTTCACATCAGCGGAGTAGGTATTTTATAATATCTACTCCGTTTTTGTTTTTAAAATCGCTTTCCTTTTCTTAGTTTCGGCGCATTCGTTTCATTAAAACCGTCGACCATGCGCCATTTTCTTTTCTTACTTTTTTTATCAACTTTGAGTAGTTCGCTCTTTGCGCAAAGCCGCATTCAAAGCGCCATTAACACCTTCGCAAAAGGCGAAAGTGTAAAAAACGCCAGCGTAGGCGTATGTGTCATTGATGTCAACTCAGGACAAATCGTAGCGAGTCATCAACCGAATCAAAGTTTAATTCCCGCTTCCGCCTTAAAAGCAATGACCACCGCAACAGCATTAGCCAATTTGGGTGGAACGTATCGGTTTAAAACCGAATTACAACACGACGGGACGATTTCCAATGGTGTCTTAAATGGTAATTTATACCTCGAAGGTTACGGCGACCCGACTTTTGCTTCCGATCAGTTAGAGGAAACAACTGATTTGGCGGCGACCATGCAGGAGTTAGTGGAATGTCTCAATGCCGCATCAGTAAAGCAAATCAATGGGAAAATTATCGGCGACGCCTCTTATTTTGCTACGCAAATCACCCCTGGCACTTGGCAATGGAACGATATGGGCAATTATTACGGTATTGGCGCGGCAGGGCTGAATGTACATGAGAATTTATATTATTTAAATTTTCAACAAAATCAACGGCTGGGTCAGACGGTCAAAGTCGCTTCCACTTCACCTGAAGTACCCGATTTAGAAATCATCAGCGAAGTCACTTCGGCGGGCGCACGCACGGGCGATAATGCCTACATTTATGGAACGCCGTATAGCAATTTACGCTACGTACGCGGTACGATTCCTGTTGGTAGTGGTCTATTTGACATTAAAGGTTCAATGCCCGATCCTGCTAAATTTGGGGCTTATCACCTACAACAAACGTTGCAGCAAAACGGTATAGCCGTCAGCAATTCTTACACGACTGTTCGCGAATTACAACAAAATGGCGAATCCGTCAATACAAATCGTACGAAGTTATTTACTCACTATTCTCCCGAACTAAAAGACATCATTAAACGTACCAATATCAAAAGTGTCAATCTGTATTGCGAAGCCATGCTAAAAACGATTGGTGCGGTGAAAGGAGGGGAGGGGAGTACAGAAAAAGGATTGGAAATTATGCTGGACTTCTGGGAACAACGTGGTTTAAATACCGATGGGTTGTATTTGGATGACGGTAGCGGCTTATCGCGTACCAATGTGATTACGACTTTCCAATTGGCGAAAATATTGCAATTGGCAGCCCGCGATAGTGGCATTTACACCGATTTATACAACTCGCTACCCGTGGGCAGCGAAAGTGGTTCGTTGAAAAATATGTTTCGCGGCACTGCTGCAGCGGGTAATATTCGCGCGAAATCAGGAACGATTAAGCGCGTACGCAGTTTTACTGGTTATGCAACGACGAAAGCTGGACAACAATTAGCTTTTTGTATTATTGCAAATAATTTTAGTGGTTCGGGTGGAGCGATGCGTCGCAAAATGGAGAAGGTAATGACCACATTTTGTAACTAACGTGTAATGGATAATGAGTAATGTGTAATGCTGCTCTAACAAGAAGAATAGCGCGCTCGCCATGTAATTACTCATTATCCATTACACATTACACATTAAAAAATGCAATTAAAAAAAGTTAGGGAATATATTGATCGCTACGCTAAATTTCTCGGTACGCGTTCTTCCGATAGCAATTTATACAAATGGGAATCGCAGGCGATATTTCAGCAAAACTGGAACTTAGCCGCGCCCGATTTTGTAGAGATGTACGATGCGAGTTTGCAAAATTCGACGACGCGGCGCTTATGGAAACGGGACAATTACGATCCAAAGGCGATGATGAAGAAGTTTATTAAGATGGAACCTGAATATGTGCGTCATGCCTTTACAGATTTATTTGATGAAAATAAAGATATAGAAGGACGAGTAGATCGGTTTGTTTTTTATTGTGACCAATTTTTGGAGCAGTACAAAGAAGAGAATCCTTTGAAAATTGATAATAATCATTATCATGGGGATTATTACTTGGTATCGATTTACTTAGCATTTCGCTATCCTGAAAACTATTCCATTTATTCTGCCGATTTATTCCAAGGTGCATTGCAAAGATTAGGGAGTATGGATGTACCAAAAATTAATGATGTGGGGCGATTTTTTAAAGTGAGTCGAACATTGCAGAAAATGCTCAATCAGAATGAGAGCGTAATGGAAGGAAATAAAAAAAGGATCGTTGATCCACGATTATATAAAGACGAAACGCTATTGCTTGCACATGATTTTATGGGGGCAATTTTCGCTGGACATTTAGAAAAATAAGGATGGAGTTATTAGGATAACGTTGCAATTGCTACCTTTAGGACTTCTTCGCTACCGCTTATGAAAAAATACGCCTTTACCTACCTACTTTTTTGTTTATTATCGGTTCAACTCGCTTGTACGAATGACACCAATCCTACCGAGCGTGCACCAATTGATATACCTACTCAAACGGTAACCGAACCTGTACCAGAAACAGAAGAGAGCGGTTTTTTTGAAACCTACGAATCAACCAATCGCGGTATTTGGCAAAAACCTGATTTGATTTTAGAAACGCTGGGTGATTTGTCTGATAAAGTCGTTGCCGATATTGGAGCAGGGACAGGATATTTGACGTTACGTACGGTTCCTAAAGCCAAGAAAGTCATCGCGATTGACATTGATCCTCGGTTTGTTAATTATCTCGACAGTGTCCGCGTAAATGGTTTAGATTCCATTTACCGCGACCGCCTGGAGCCACGTCTCGCTCGTCCTGATAATCCAAACCTTCAGCCACAAGAAGTAGATGTCGTAACCATTGTTAATACTTATATGTACATCGAAAATCGGGTGGAATACTTAAAGACTTTACAAAATGGCATGGCAGAAGACGGGCGGTTATTGATTATTGATTTCAAAAAGAAAAACACATCGATTGGCCCACCTTCCGATATTCGTATTCCATTGTATCAAGTAGAAAGAGAGTTAAAAGAAGCCGGTTTCTCCAATGTGCGCACCAATGATGCTGCACTTAACTATCAGTATCTAGTCATGGGTAAACGCTAATCTATTTTGATACCATATCTCGCCTTATTTAACAATTGATATTCTTACCTAGAAAAAAAGTAAAAATTTTCCTAATTAAATGTTAGTATTTTTCCGAATATGAGTTGATGTTGTTGTGTATTAAACATTTTCAAATAAATTAAATCTTTAAATTATTATAGAATAGCATCTTACGCAAAAACGACCACTTCCTTCCAGAAACCTACCGTTACATTATTCGTATCTAATCACCCATGCTTTTACTCAAAGTTTTGTAACATTTTTATATAACTTTATGCGGTTCTTCTATTAAACAACGACTATGGGTTTTAATAATTTTAATCCGGATACACGGATTACAGAGTTGGTTTCGGAGTACGAAGCCATGTCGCTAAAGGGAACGGCGATATTTTTTGCGGAGGAAGATTTCGTTAGTTTAACTCAATACTACGAAAAAGATTCACAGACCGAACAGGCACTGGAAGTGCTTGACTGTGCATTAGAACATTATACTTATTCAGCAAATTTACTGATCAGAAAAGCTCGCCTATTGCTGGATATCGAACTAGCTGAGTCCTGTCTAAATATTCTACAAGAGGCGGAGACCTGTATGCCTTCTGATATTCAAATCCCTATATTACGTGCGAAAGCATTGATTATGTTGGATCATTTAGATCTGGCTGAATCTATAATTGACGAGTTGAAAAAACAATCTCTTTCTGCCGTTCAGTTGAGCAAAGTCTTTGTCATGGAAGCCATGATTTATGAAGCACTAGAACAGCACGAGCGAGTGTTTTATGCACTACAAGCAGCGCTTCAAGAAGATCATAATAATCAGGAGGCATTGGAACGTTTATGGCTGTGTGTAGAAATTTCAAAAAAATATGAAGAAAGCATTAAACTGAATGAAAATATTCTAGATATCAATGCTTATTCTTATCTCGCTTGGTACAATTTAGGTCATGCTTATTGTTATCTGGGACGTTATGATGAAGCTATTGATGCCTACGAATATGCGTTTTTGACAAATGAAAAATTTGAATTTGCTTACCGTGATTGCGCCGAAACTTGCCTACTAAAAAAGAACTATCGCAAAGCACTAGAATGTTATCAAGAGGCACTGGAGCATTTTGATCCAGATGCAGATATTTTCTTACGTATTGGACAGTGTTATCAGAACCTAGGAAAATTCGAAATTGCGCGTAGTTTTTATAATCGCTCTGATGAAATGGAAAGCTCTAATGATGAGGTTTATTTTCATACGGGAGAATGTTATGCTAACGAAGAAAACTGGCATGCTGCCATAGCTTATTACTTGAGAGCAATTAATATTGAAGAGAAACGCGAAGAATATTTTGCAGCACTCGCCGAAGCATATTATCAACAGAACCAATTTGATAAAGCAGAACCACTTTTCCAACGTGCTTGTGAAATTGCGCCCGATCAAACTCAATATTGGATCCAGTATGCGACATTTCTTATGGAAGCTGGACAAGGAGAAAGAGCAGCAGAAGTCTTATTAGACGCAGAGCGCTATGCTGTGGGTACACAATTGTTATATTGCCGTGTAGCCTGTCTATTTGCCTGTGAGAAAAGACAAGAAGCACTATATTTCTTTGGCGAAGCACTAGATGAAGATTTTGCACTGCATACCGTGCTGTTTGATTTTGCACCTAATTTGCGCTTCGATCGAGATGTGCAGATCTTAATTAGCATTTACGCTTAATTTATTACTGATACTATACTTAAATATATTAAAGTGAGTAAAACGGCAATGTCCGATTTATTCACTTTTTTATTTTTAATAGAAGACTTTTTCCTTTGGTAAGAAAATAAAAACATGTTTACTGTATCAAAAATACCATAGATACGTTACTAAAAAATATATTATAAAAAATACTTATTTGTACAATAAAATATTCTTTTATTAACAATATATAAGTTATTTTTGCAATAGCTAACGAAACTAAAGTTGTCGTTTAGGCTGTCACAATAATTTTATTTTATCAAATTTAGAGAACAAAAAATTTTACTCTTTTGTAGAAGCAATCACATCAAAAGTGATGACCAATATATATTGTAATCAAGGAAGTAATATTATTGGCATCAAACTTGATTATACGTATTAATAAAATATTTATACAAATAAAATAAATATTAAGTTACTAAAACGATAGTAGCTATCTAATTTAAAATCATAATAACTGATTTCAGTTATTCAAGAATATAGGGTGAGTGTTTGTTCATAGTTTTTGTTTTTTATTATCCCCCGAACTGTTTCGGGGGCTTTTTACTCTCTCACCCACAAGAAATTAGTGTTTGTTCATAGTGTTTGTTTTTTGTTTTGTCCCTGTCAAACGAGTTTTTTTTGACAGGGTTTTTTTATGCCTATAATTCTCGTACTCATCTTCAACCACTTCTATTGTGGACTGTTTTATCAATAATATTTTTTTGACTTTAAATCAGTACACAATGGCAAATCTCACTGAAATAAAAGATCTACGCGAAGATTACCGCAATGGCACTTTAGAAGAAAGTGATCTGGCGGAGCATCCATTCCAGTTATTCACGCAGTGGTTTCAGCATGCATTAGAATGTAAAATTCCTGAACCCAATGCAATGACTCTAGCGACTATTCGAGCAGATGGCAGACCAAGTGCACGTATTGTACTTTTAAAAGGTTTTGACGAGCAGGGATTAGTTTTTTATACTAATTATGAAAGTCAAAAAGGGCAGGAACTAAGTGGAACGCCTTTTGCCGCCGTAGTTTTTAATTGGCTTGAACTTCAACAGCAAATAAGAGTCGAAGGAAAAGTAGAAAGAATAACTGCTGCAGCATCAACCGATTATTTCCAAAGTCGCCCGAAAGGAAGCCAAATTGGCGCGTGGGCATCTCCGCAGAGTCAGGTAATTCCAGGACGCGAAGTATTGGAAAAGAAGGTGGAAGCATTACAGAAGCAATACGCTAATCAAAAACAATTACCTCGCCCCGATCATTGGGGAGGATTTCGTATCATACCTGATAACATAGAATTTTGGCAAGGTCGATCCAGCCGTTTACACGACCGAATTCGCTATACCTTACAAGCTGATGGAGCATGGAAAATTGACCGTCTTGCTCCATAGTTGCGATAAGTAATAGGACTGAAAAGAAATAATAAAGTAAGTTCTTTGATAAATTACCTCAAACTCGATTTTGAGAATTGGTTAAAGAACAATAAAGTAAAACGGTGAACCTTGACATTTTGCAGTTCTATAGTTATTATTTTACTTATTTTTTATTATGCCTACAGCCAAGAAAAAAAAGTATTCTTCTACTAAAAAAACAAATAATAATTTAGCTAAAAAGCAATTTAAATCAGTATCAAACGCACAAAATAAGGCTTCATTTCTACCGATTGTGTTAGTACTAGTTGTCACATTTTTAGCTTTCTTACCCGCGCTATCGGCGGGTTTTGTTAACTGGGATGATAATGTTAATTTATTAGAAAATCCTAACTTACAAGTATTTAATTGGGAGAGTATTGTAGGCATTTTTACTAGTGATGTGATTGGTAATTATAACCCTTTGCCGATATTAACCTTTGCGATTGAGAAGGCTGTATTTGGACTTAATTCAACTGTTTTTCACCTCAATAATGTTATTCTTCACCTCATTTGCACCTATTTCGTTTATCGACTGATGTTAGTTTGGAAGTTGAATCCACTAGCTGCAGCCTTTGCTGCTTTGCTGTTTGGCATTCATCCAATGCGGGTAGAATCAGTTGCATGGGTGACGGAACGTAAAGACGTTTTGTTTGGTGTTTTTTTTCTGCCTGCTCTTTGGTTATACAGCAAAAATGTAGCAACAAATCGAGAAAACTTTTCCGCACAACCAGTAGCGATTTTAGGATTATTCGTTTTAGCTTTATTTTCTAAAATTCAGGCGGTGGCATTGCCATTGTCCATGTTAGCAGTAGATTATTATTTTCGCCGACCATTGAATTTTAAACTGCTCACAGAGAAGTGGGCGTATTTCGCCTTATCGCTATTTTTTGGCTTACTTGGCGTGTTTATTTTAGGCGAACAAGGTTCATTAGAAGAGGCGGCAAATTTTACTTTTATTGATCGTTTATTTATTGGTGCATACTCCTACGTGGTTTACCTTTTTAAATTGATTTTTCCATACCCTCTTTCTACTTTATATCCATATCCTGCTCAGATTCCTTACTATTTTTATCTCGCGCCACTACCAATTGCTGCACTATTTTTTGGCTTATTCAAAGCTTATCAAAAAGGATATCGAAGTATCGTTTTTGCTTTTGCCTTTTTTACGTTTAACGTGATGTTTCTCTTACAAATATTAGGCGCAGGGCAAGGTTTTTTAGCAGATCGGTTTACTTACATTCCTTATCTTGGATTTTTCTTTTTAGCAGCTTATGCGTATCACTATTTTACGAGTAAACGCCCAACGACTCGTACTATTTGGCATATCGCTTTAGGTTCTTATTTGGCAATTTTAACAATAACTACTTTTCAGCAAACCATGACTTGGAAAAATAGTGATACGCTCTGGTCACAAGTCATCAAGCATTATCCACGAACTACGACTGCGTTTACGAATCGTGGGCACTTTTTTCGCGATAATGGAAATTTTGCAGAAGCAATAAAAAACTATGATGCGGCTTTAAATATTAATCCCAACAAAGCCGAGATTTATAATAGCCGTGGCAAATTGTATTTTGAAAATGGTCAAACGCAACGCGCCATTGATGATTATACCACTGGTATCAATGAACCAACCGTAGAACAGAAGACGCTAGCGGAACTCCATGCGAACCGAGGTGGAGCTTATGGAGCGGCAGGTAAAATTGATTTAGCACTACAGGACTTAAATAAAAGTGTCGAACTGGATCCAGAGTTTATTAATGCTTATCTCAATCGTTCCATTGCTTATTTTCAACGAGGGCAGTACGATTTAGCAATTCAAGACTATACTGCTTATTTACAACGCGATCCTTATCGAGCTGATATTTGGTATGAACGTGGTTTAGCGCGTTATAATTTACAACTTTACACAGAGGGTTTGGCAGATTTCAATCAAGCGATTCAATTGGATAGCGGTAAAGGCGTATTCTACCTAATGCGGAGTCAAACTTACAACGCACTTGGCAATCAACCTCAGGCATTAGTAGATGCACAAACGGCGCAACAATTAGGCGCACAAGTTGATCCCGCTTATCTGCAAAGTTTGCGTCAGTAGAATTTAGTAAAACTTATTAGAGGAATAGACTGTTTTGCTAAAAAAACGAATCAAAGAATCATAATATGAATTGCTTGCGTCTATTAACTTTTTGTTGTTTCTGTTTACTCTTTGCTTGTACGAATAGTGATTTAGAAACTGAAAACGATCAATCCGTTGAACGATTTTTTGATTTGAGTCAATATTTTAAGGGACAGGTTAAATTGCTTGCTACAAAACAAGAGGTACAAAAGAAAGCGAGTATTAATGGGAAGACAGAATCAAAAACAATTAGCACGCCTGATTTTAAACAAGAATTACAACTATTTATTGATTCTGATATAAATCGAACTTCTTGGTTGGATAAATATGAGGTAGATAGTACAAGGAATGCCACAGGAAATTTGACTCAATTGACTTATACGGCCTTGGAAGACAAACTGCGTACCCGAAAAGTAGCGATTACGTTTACAAATAAAGAAGTCACTAATGTAGAAATCCTTAATGCTACCGATAATGTAATCGCCCAGACGAAGCAAGAATTAAGTTACACGCCACAGCAAGGCTACGTGATCAAAAGTTTTCAGGATATTCTGTTAGCAGAACCGCGCACCATGGAGGTGGCGGTGAATTTTTAAATTTATTTATTTCCTACTCCCTTATCCTTGTTTCTCTTTCTTCGGGCGTACGGGATACTCATAGACTCTCAGAGAATCAGGAACGTGATTTATATTGCCTTTGAATTTTAAAAAAGGAATGCCTGGTTCATTCACCAATTCTCCTTTTTGTGTTACGATAGCAATGACTACGCGCCGGTTATAATTCTTGGATAACCGTCCAGTACCTTTTGATTTGGTAGGACGAGCAATAGGCATTGACTCTCCATAAACCTTTGCATCTATTCGATCAGAGTGTACACCTCGATTAATAAAATAGGTGCGGACTTGACGAGCGCGTCGGCGTGATAATCCGACATTGTATTCGGCATCACCATCCATATCGGTATGTCCAGTAACGAGAACATGATAACCAGAATTTCTTCGCAAAATTTGTTTGACACTGTCTAAAACTGGAAGTGCATCGTAGCGTAGCGTACTTTGATCAGAATTAAAATAAATTGTCTTTAGGAAGGGATGTTCACCATCAATATCGGCAAAAGTAGTTGTTTTACTTTCCATTTGAGGGCATGGTGTTCCACATAAAGAACGCTGCTCTTCTAGATCGATTACTCTCGCGTATTTAAATCCTTTCGCAATTACTTCTTGTACAATAGATTCCGCGCTGTCTCGCACTTCAAATTCTCCAATGTAATAACGGTAAATTTGATTTTGATCAGATTGGCGATATACATTATCTAATCCTGCCTCTTCGAAGTGACTTAATTGAATTGGACTACCATAGGCGGCAACTTGCACCACGTAGCGAGAAGGTGTAATATAGGTAAGGGAGAGTAGTACACTGCTAATCAGTAGTGTGTATAGTGCTTTCATAAAATGTGATTAGACAGCAGCGACAGTAGAGTTAAGTTGCTCACATTGTTGAACTTTTCTAGTGCAGGAAGTAGCTGTATGTGCCGTTTACAACTAACTTGACCGTGCTAAAAAGCGCAGCAATTAAACATTTAAACTTACTTTAAAACCGCTTGGCTGAAAGTGGTCAGAATCGTCAGAAATATACTTACTCAATAAATTATAAATATCAAAAACACAAATATAATAGTTTTTACACATTACTGAAATTATAAATGTGTTTTACCACAAAAAAATGCGGCAGATAAAGCTATCTGCCGCATTTTTTATGAAAAACCTTAAATATTTGGGTTTCTATTCGTTACAAATCAAATCCGACCAATTCGTTCACCATCTTCGTAACGAATAATGAAAGCACCAGAGAAACCATTATTTTGTACTTCTCGTAATGCTCGTTCTGCTTCCCCTAGACTGAAATAGTCAGCTAGTAATACCCGCGTTAGCTTCTTGGCAATGATGTATTCTGTATCCATCCGTGCTATATTACGAATCGCGTTATAGCGGCGGTGTGATCCTCCGTCGTATTTTGCTACAGCAATCAATTGTACTTTATAATAAGTCCCTTGATGACGTGGCGCATTCGTAATGAATTTATAACTATCCTTCGCAGACTGCCCTCGTGTGGTATAACTCGCCCCATTCGTATTCGTCGTCGAAACCGAACGTGAGGGTGAAGTATTTACAGGAACGGTGGTTGTAGTCGTTGGAGTATAAGTAGGTTTGCTACTGTAATCACTTGAATTAGTTGTGGAAGTATAAGTCTCGCGCTCCGTTGACGTTGTTGGCGTAGAAGTGGTTGTTGTGGCTGTAGATGCAGTAGGCGTTGTTGTAACCACAGCTGGATTACTAGTCGGTGGCGTAGGTATCACCTCTGTTTCTACTACGCTCGTATTACCGATCTTAGCTAAATAGATTGGTTCTCCGTATTCTGCCTGATTTGCAAAATTATAGGTATCGAAATTATAGCCCTTAGGCATATAGCCATCACCCATTATTTCTACTTTATATTTTCGATTTGGGAGAATTGGGAAAAAATATCTTCCGTCCGTTATATTTTTATTCGTTAATAAACGTTCACGGGAATCATCGGTCACATCGTAGAGTGAAACCATAGCATTGTTGACAATTGTTCTGGTTGCATCGTCGTAAATTGTCCCTTGTGTAACAATGTCTTTGATTTGTTCTGTAAATGCGAAAATGTCTTCGTGCTGGGTAGTGATCTTTTCCATTCCATAAAGGCGATTAGAAACAAAAAATCCACCAGTACCTCCAGGAGTTATTGTGTAAAAATAATCGTCTGCACTACTATTAATCGGCGTTTGCAAATTTTTCGGTGTATCCCACAACTTCTCACTACCCTGTGTAGTAAAAACATCGTAGCCACCTAATGTAATATGACCGTTAGAGGCAAAGTATAATTTTTCGTTTTCCAAATCGTAGAATGGGGTAATTTCATCACCAATAGTATTGATTTCACCACCGACATTCTCTGGAAAAGTAAAGTCAATATCTGTACTACTTAAATCGCGGGTTGCGACCCAAATGTCCATTCCTCCGTATCCACCTTCTCGATTAGAAGCAAAATATAAAAGCTCTTTATCATCTTTATGTACTACGTGTGGTTGGGTAGTTGTCACGCCTTTCATGTTGATGTAATCTCGTAACGGTTCAGGCGAACTCCACTCCGAGTCTTCGCGCTTGATTACATAAAGTTGACACTGTGTAGAAAGGCTACCCCAGTTTTCATTAGATTCACAGATATTAAAGTAAAAGCGTTGCCCATCCGGAGCCAATGTTCCATTACAATAATGTTTATCTTTAATTACAGGAAAGTTATCTGGAATCGTAGCCTTTACCCACTTTCCATCTTGACGCTGGGAGCGATAGATTTTTGCTTTATCACCCATAGTGGAAGAAAAATACAAAATGTCATCTGCAAATGGCATTGGTGCAAATTCTGTTTCAGGCGTATTTACTTCACTACTCAAATGTTCAATTTCTAAATTATTCGCAGGTGATTCACCAAGCTCAATTGCCATTTCTGTGCCTTTGATTTCTGTTTGCACAATGCCTTGAATCACGTCCATATCTGAGCCTTTATAGTCGCTCAAAAAATTAACTAGTTCCACTTTTGCTAAATCGTACTGCCCATCCTGCTTCAATGCACGAGCATAATTCAATCCTGCAAGTGGGTAACTTTTATTGTCTTTAATGCGCTCGTAAGCCTTTGCCGATTTACGATAATCCTTTACGATGCGATAGTTCTCTGCTGCTTTAGCTAGTAAATCTACGCGCTTCGTTTTTTTACGCCACGCCTTCTCGTACTGCTCTGCTGCTTCGCCATAGCGGGCATCCAATAGTAAATTTTCAGCGAGTTTAACGTGTTGTTTCCAGCTTTGTGCTGTTAGAGATCCATAGGCGAGTAGAAAACCGAGGGTTAGGGTAAAAAAAGACTTTGTCATGTTTAAAAAATTAATCGGTTTTAGAAGCGGTCAAAAAATTTAGATATAAAATTATTTTTTAACCAATACTTATAAATATGTTCAGGAATAAGATGCTATTAAGCACGATTTACACAGAATTACAATTTAGTTCAACTCAAATTTTTCATGAATGACTCGTGCTATCACTGGTGCAAAATGCTGATGTTCTAATTTCAATACTTTCTGTGCTATCTCTTCTGCGCTATCTGTTCGCTCTAGTTTACAACTTGTTTGAAAAATAATATTGCCTTCATCATACTGCTCGTTCACGTAATGTATCGTTGGTCCGGATTCTTCCTCGCCTGCTGCCTTTACTGCACAATGTACATTGCTACCATACATTCCCTTTCCACCATATTTTGGTAGCAAAGCTGGATGTATATTTACAATTTGATCGGGATATTTATTAACCAAATACTTGGGAATTAGCCACAAAAAACCTGCTAAAGCGATAAAATCAATCGAATGATCATCTAGTTGCTTCAATAAATCCTCACTTTCGTAAAATGCTTTACGCTTAATCACCAAAGTGGGAATATTATGACTCGCAGCCATTTCTAGTACCTTTGCTGTTGCTTTATTAGAAACGACTAATCCAACTTGGATTTGCTGATTTCCTTTGAAGTATTCGATAATCTTCTGCGCATTACTTCCCGTTCCTGAGGCAAAAATTGCAATATTGATCATAGTGTTATTATTATAATGATTATCATTCTTTCTCCCCTCTACTAAATTTTTCATAACCACACTTTTGACAATACGAATAGTCGGATAAGTTTACCTCTGTATTTTCTAAATCAAAAGTAAAGTAAGTTATATTGCGATTAAGTCGCTCACGACCTACTTGAATCATAAAAATCAGCGTCTTTCAGCGTCAAAAAAAACATTTTCAATCAAAAGTTAAATTGCCAAAACGATACCGCCGTCCTTTTTCTCCATACACGAGCATTGTCTTACGTCCCGTCTGCTGGCAAATTTTTGGACGGGTAATAATATTCGCTTCACGGTTATTAAATAATGGATAAATCTGCAAACTACCATCCTTGCCTACTTCTGCTAATGAAATCACCGAATTTTTACCATTAAAATTATAGATACGGTTCTCGTTGCGATCCGTTGCAAAATTGCGACCGTTATCGTTAAAAACAAAGTAAATTCTATCTCGAACAGCCGCCATTGAGTAAGAAGAGTAATAACCGCCATCATTTACAGTCACTTGTCGTTTAGGAATACGCGTTGCCCATTCAATTTCGCCGTTGGGACGGATGTTTACGACGATAATATCGTTATAGTTGTAATAATAATCTACTTGATTATTGCCTTGGTTACGGTTGAAACCACCAAAGCGACCAAAACGATATGGATCGTTGAAATCATTGCGAAACCGCTCCTGAATAAAATATTGCTCCGCAATCAAAACCGCTCCACCATCACTCCGTAAAATCAAATCATCCAATTGAAAACGATACAGTTCTGCTTCGCGGCGTTCATCACCGTTGCGTTCGGCGCGTGCTGCCCGTGCTACTTCACGGTCACTATAGGCTTGCGTCAAAAATTCAAAACCAAATTCTTTCAGATTTTTATTGTAAATCTCCTGCGTTTCTGTGTTGACTCGGAAAAAGTAAGTGCCTTTGACACTGTATGTTCCTTTTTCAGAATAGAAACCCGTACAAATTAATTCATTATTTTTACCTGCACGGAACGTCAGGTCGGTAATAAATTTGTCTTCTAAATCCAGTTTATACTCTTGAAAATTTTCACCTTGATTCGTATAAGCCAAAATGCTATAACGATAATTAGGCTTTCCGCGTCGTCGCTCGCGCGCGCCATCTTGATACACAACGCCTAGTAAATAGACATTTCCTTTGCGATCTACTCGATATTCTTCTACTGCAAACTGATTATCAGCGTAAGGTAGAACGATATTTTTCTCCCATGCGAGATCAAAATTTTCATCAAAAACCCGCAGATTAAAACGCTCTGGTTGATTACGGTCATAAGGCAAATCGTGATAAATCAATAGTTTTGAACTATCCCGAGATTGATTAAAACCAAATGAACCTTCACGCACGCGATTTTTTGTATCAATTTCGCCAATCATTTCCAACGCGCCCGTCGTTTGTAAGCTCTTTTTGCTGATTTTTTGTTTAAAAAGGTAATTCTTCTTCTTAGCTTGATTATTGAAAGTGGTCAGAAAATACAACTCCCGTCCATGCATCAAAATATTAGAAAATTGACGTTGCTTATTTTTAAATTTCAAATCTAATTCCCGCGATTTTTTCAACCGTTCGCGCTCGTCATATTCTTCAATATAGATTTTTTCTTCACTCAAACCATTGGCACCTTTAACCCGAAGCGCGTAAAAACCATCCCGCTTCTGTGCGATCATCTTAGTAATCAGTGAATTACTGGGTTCCGTAATTTCTTCGCCCCAATTAATTGTAGCGGGCGGCGCGACATCGTTTTGTGCCGATAAAGTGATTCCTAACGAAAGGAAGAAAACTAAAAAAAGAGTGTAACGCATAAGCAATTGGATAATGTAGTTTAACTGTTTAAAATGTTTATCTGTTGAGACATATTACTGTTGTCTAACGAATTTGTGTAGTCGATTTGCCCTGCAAAACGGCTACACTTACATCAAAAAAGTTAATAGGCAAAGGTACAAAACGGGTGTACAAATAGGTGGGTTGTTACAATTGGAAACGTTTTAACCCACTAAAATGATATAATTTCAGGACGAAAATAATTAAAAAAAGCGGCGCTGCGACTGATATTGTAGCTGATTTATTGGAACTTTGCTATAATTCAAAACTGAAATCGCCTTCTTTAAAAACGATTCTTATGCGCTTTTGCTCACTACTTTTTTTGCTTCTTGCAACTTTTTCGACGGTAGCACAACCGCCTGCTGCTTACTTTCAACAACAAGTAGATGTATTTATCAATGTTACTTTAGATGATGAAAACCATAGTTTGAGCGGTGACATCTCGATGAAATACACCAATAATTCACCTGATGAATTATCAGAAATTTATTTGCACTTATGGGCAAATGCCTATAAAAATCGGACGACCGCTTTCGCTAAACAAAAACTAAGACAAGGAAGTACTAAATTTTATTTTGCAGAAATAGAGGAGTTAGGCAATTTTTCCAATTTAGACTTCAAAGTTGATGGAAAAGCGGTGCTGTGGAACTTTACCGCCAATGATCCTGATGTTGCTATTTTAGAATTAGCGCAGCCGTTAAAAAGTGGCGCAACCATCACGATTAGTACACCACTAAATTTACAAATTCCTGCTTCCTTTTCTCGCCTCGGACACGTTGGTGAATCCTACCAATTAACCCAATGGTATCCTAAACCCGCCGTCTATGATCGCGACGGTTGGCATCCAATGCCGTATTTAGACATGGGTGAATTTTATTCAGAATTTGGAAATTATGAAGTGAAAATCACCTTGCCAGAAAATTATGTGGTCGGCGCAACGGGCGAAGTGCAAGAAGAAAGCGAACGGCAATTTTTAGAACAAAAAGCGGTAGAAACGGTCGAGTATTTAAAATCAATTGAATCGAGAAAGAAGGCAGGTGTTGCGGATTTAGAAGAATTTCCCATATCCAGCAAAACAATGAAAACACTCACTTTCCGCGCCGAAAATGTACATGATTTTGCTTGGTTCGCAGACAAACGTTTTAAAGTACAAAAAAGCAGTGTGCAACTCGCATCGGGGCGCGAAATTGATACCTGGACGATGTTTACGAAAGCGGAAGAAGAATTGTGGAAAACGTCTATTGATTATGTAAATCGTTCGGTAAAATTCTACTCTGATTTAGTCGGTGAATATCCTTATCCACAAGCCACAGCGGTACAATCTGCTTTGAGCGCAGGCGGTGGTATGGAATATCCGATGATCACTGTCATCGGACTATCGGGCGATGCGCAATCATTGGACGAAGTGATAACGCATGAAGTAGGACACAATTGGTTTTATGGGATTTTGGGTTTCAATGAACGCGATCACGTTTGGTTAGACGAGGGATTAAACTCTTATTACGATCATCGTTATACAAAGCAATTTTATGAATCAGAATCCCTTGATGTTGTGCCTAATATATTCAAAGGAAGTTCAGAAATGACGACACTTGAAGCGGGCTATATTTTCCAAGCACGGCGTTATCAACATCAGGCACCAGCAACTCATTCCAACGAATTTGAATACATCAATTATTGGCTCGGTGGCTATGAAATGCCCGCAGTTATTTTTGGTCACCTAGAAGCATATTGGGGCGCAGAAAAATTTGATCCCATTATGCAAGGTTTTTATAAAGAATGGGAATTTAAACATCCGCAACCCGCTGACTTGCGACAGTTTTTAGAAGAAAAAAGTGGCGAAAATTTAGGTTGGCTATTTGATGATTTTATTGAATCTAATAAAGTGTTGGATTATAAAATTTCAGATGTAAAAAATGTCAATAATCAATATGAAATTACGATTGAGAATGTAGGTGATATTCCCGCACCTTTTCCTGTTTCAGGTTTAAAAGGTGGACAAATCGTCAATACTCAATGGTTCTCAGGTAGTATGGAAAGACAGGCAATTAATTTTCCGCAGGGCGATTATGATGAATTAATGATTGATGCGCAGCACGTGATGCTTTCTGTGGATTGGCGAAATAATCGCTACTCCTTGCGAAGTGTTTTCAAAAAAACGGAGCCATTGGCAACGCGTTTTGCTACGAGTATAGAAAACGATAAACGCAGTAGTTTATATTATTATCCCGCCTTGGCATGGAACAACTATGATAAAACGTTACTTGGCGCGACGGTGCATAATTTGTCAATTACGCCAAAGCGATTTGAGTTTTCGTTAACGCCGCTGTACGGAACGGTTTCTAAGGAATTACGTGGTATTGGTGGTATGCGCTATAACCATTTTTTCCGTACAGGACTATTTGAAAGTATCAGCCTTTCGGTGGGGGGACGAGCGTTTAGTTACAATTATGATTTTGATTATAAAGACCATGATAAGTATTACAAACTTGCTCCACAGCTTTCTTTTCAGTTTAGAAAACGTACACCGATTGCTGCGTGGTCGCATAAGTTAGATTACCGATTTGTACAAATTTGGCAGGATTATGTGCGCGGAATTGACTTTGCTGAAAGGGAGTTTGTGCGCGAACAGCGCGATTATTTTGTCAATGAGTTGAAATATGTAGCGGAACGTGAGAATGCATTATCGCCTCTAAATATTGAAACGGTTTTCCATCAGGGTGAAGGTTTTACCAAGTTGTTTTCTAATTACAATCAGCGATTTATTTATAATCGGAATAAGAAGGCGATTTACCTCCACGGTTTTGCAGGTGCGTTTTTTGATTATACCGAACCAACGGCAAGTTCGCGTTTTTTGATTAGTGGAATTACAGGGTCGAATATTTTTCAGCGCGATTATTTATTTGAAGAATTGCTTTTAGGAAGAAATGACGGACGCGGAATTTGGTCGAATCAAATTTTTGATCGTGATGCAAATCTAAGAACGATTAGCAATATTGGTTCTTCAGCGGATTGGATGATTGGTATTGGGTTGGCAGCAGATTTACCGATTGGTATTCCGTTACGTCCATATATTGATGCGGCGATTTATCCCGATGCCTTTGTAGATGAAGTGAATTTTACTTATAGCGGTGGCTTCGCCATTCCAATAGTAAACGATATTTTTGAAATTTATCTACCATTCATTAATAGTAAGGATATTAAAAATGGCGTAAAGTGGCAGGAACGGGAAGATGAAAACAATTTTGTCTCATTCTTTCGACGAGTGACGTTTAAATTAGATTTTACGAAGCTGAATCCAGTAAAGGTACGCGATGGATTTGAGTTATAAAGGGATAATACTTTTGTACAAAAACTCGTATCTTCGCGACAGATGTAGTCAAATTTAAGAAGCAGTATAAGTGAGTGGTGGTATAATTTATGCTGCTATCGAACAACTTTCTAACCATTTCTAATTACATCGAACAATCTTCGAACAACATTTTTCATGACCGCAACCTATACGATTTCGCTGCCACAATTTGAAGGTCCATTCGACTTGCTACTGTTCTTTATCGAACGGGACGAATTGGATATCAATAATATTCCGATTGCAACGATCACCGAAGATTTTTTGGGTTATATCCGTCAGATGGAGTCGATGAATATTGACTTGGCGAGTGAATTTATCTTAGTTGCTGCGACTTTATGTAGAATCAAAGCGAAAATGTTGATTCCGCGCAAGCCATTGGATGAAGAAGGAAATGAAATCGATCCGCGGGACGAATTGGTTCAACGCTTATTGGAATACAAGCGCTACAAAAGTGTATTGGAAGAAATGCGCGAGATGGAGAAACAACGCGGATTACAAAATGAGCGTGGTAATGTGAGCAGAGAATTAAAGCAAATCGCTACGAAAGCATTAGTGGATGCCGAATTAGAATCTTTAACTTTGTTCAAACTACTTAAAACTTTTGAGCGCGTGATGAACCGTTTTGAAGATAATAGTAAAAAAATGACAGTCCACAAAGTAGTGGATTATCCCTATACGATTCAAGGACAGCAAGAATACATTTTTACAAAGGTCAAAAAAGGTCAAAAAACGGCGTTCGTTACATTTTTCAAAAATTTAGACAATCGTATGCACGCTATTGTTACTTTCTTAGGAATGTTAGAATTGCTAAATTTGGATCGTTTAAAAATGATCGTCGGCGAAGGCATCAATAATTTTTGGTTGACGCTGCCAACTACTGAATAATGCTATGTTTGTTATTTTCTATGAAATGGCAGACTTTCAAATAAACACTCCCCACCACTATCCCTCCACCCATTACTGATTAATGCAATTACTCTAAGTTATTAATTTCCACTTCTTGCGGGAAATTAAAGCGTTCTTGGTAAATCTCGTGTCAGGTAAAAATTATTCGAGAAAGCGACCGCAGGGTAGTGCTGAGAATAGTTGCCGACTGACTCTTTTGAGAGATTTTCAAAGAACCAATTAAAACAAACCCCTGCACTTATGCAGCGATTATTACTAGCGTTGAGCATTGTTTTTTTATTGAAAACAGCTTTTTCGCAATCACTTCAAGTCAAAGTAGAAAAGTTACCTGCTTTAGTCAATTCGCCCTACGATGAGTTCTCACCCGTAGTAAGTATAGATGGTAAAGAAATTTATTTTACCCGAGTCGGCGATCCTAATTTTAATCGGCAGTTGATTATTGATGAAGTAGATGTTTCACAAAGTAACTCACGCACTAATTATCAGCAAATATTAGGTAGCGTTTACTCACAGATCGCGGGACGTTCCATTCTCGATCCCGTAAAATCCTCTTTCAATCAAGACATCTTTATTGCTTCTGCTGCTGATGGAAAAGAGTTTACGAAAGTAAAACAGCCGCCCGCGCCGCTCAATAATGCGTTGCCCAATAGCCTATGTGCCATTACTGGCGAACCGAATACGTTTGTGATTATGAATCAGTTTGATCCCAAAGGTGGAATGCAAGCAGGATTTTCTACGATTACTCGACAAGCAGACGGGAGTTGGACTAATCCGCAACCTTTGCAGATTGATGATTATTATACAAAAAGTGAAAGTGTTAATTTGACCATGGCGGCGGATGGTTCTGTATTGATTTTGTCTTTGCAGCGTGCTGATTCTTATGGGATGAATGATTTATACGTCAGTTTTCGGCAAACAGATGGCACTTTTTCGATACCCGAAAATTTAGGTAGCACGGTGAATTCTGCTTTCCGCGAAACAACGCCCGCGCTTTCTGAAGATAAATACACCTTGTATTTTTCTTCTAATCGAGCGGGAAGTGGTCACAACGATATTTACATGATCAAACGGCGTGATGAATCGTGGACAAATTGGTCGAGACCGCGCCGTTACAAAATGCCTATTAATTCGCTAAGCGATGATAGTCAGCCGTATTTTAATGAAATGACGGGTTATTTATATTTTACTTCACGACGGGATGGGAATAGCGATATATATCGAGTGCAGTTGGCAACACCGCGTCGTCCTGAAGTTGGAATCAAGGGTAGAATTATTGATGCGGTGACTGGAGAGCTACTTGAAAATAAAGTATTTTACGGTGATAAAACGGCAAAATACTGGGAACGTCAACAGGTGGCGTACAAAGGAGAATTTAAGATTTATGTTCCCAAAGGGAAAAACTATCAAGTGCGAGTGGAACGAGCAGGTTATCTAGGGAGTACGATGGAATTCTTTTTTGAGGAAAATCGATATTATGTTGATAATCAAGAAGTTAATATTTATTTGACACCTATTTCGGTGGGCGCTAAAATTCATACCGCACCGATTTATTTCGCGCAATCTAGTGCTGATTTAATGGAAAGTGCTTTTCTTGAATTAGAACGTATCGTTGATATTTTATTAAAAAACGAAACGATAAAAATGGAAATCGGCGGACATACGGATAACCAAGGTAAGCCACAATCTTTACAACAACTCTCCGAGGAACGCGCCCGTAAGGTGAAAGCTTTTTTAGTTAAAAAAGGAATTTCTACTAATCGTCTTACCACCATTGGCTATGGTGCGACTCAGCCACTTACAGAAAATGCAACCGAAATGCAGCGCGAACAAAATCGACGAGTAGAATTTAAAATTACTGAAAATTAATAGAGCTGATCGTGTTTAGTCACGCCAACTCAAAACTACTCCTTACATACGTTTCCCCAAATACTTCCTATCTTGCACTCATCTTTTTTGCTACTCATCTGTTAATTTTTAGACTAGTCTAAAAATTAACCATCAGACTATAAATATCCATGTTGAAATTCTTTGCCCAAGTCGTTTCACTCATTTTTCATCCACTATTGATGATGACCTATATGTTGATCATTTTACTATTGGTCAACCCATATTTATTTGGCGTCAATAGCTTAGAAGGAGGAACGACGCTTGTTTTGCTGGTTTTTTTATCTACTTTTTTCATTCCAGCCTTCTCGGTTGCGATGATGAAATTCTTAGGTTTGATAGAAACCTTTGCCATGCACGACCGCATGGAACGCATCGGACCATACATCATTACGGGGATTTTCTACTTATGGATTTTTCGTAATTTTTTAGCCAATAGCGATATTCCGACGGCTTATACGAGTTTTGTTTTAGGCGGTGTAATTGCACTTTTTGTCGCATTTTTCATTAATATTTTTTCTAAAATTAGCTTACATGCAGTCGGAATGGGCGGTTTAATGGGCATGGTGATTATTACGATGTTTTTGTTTAGTTACGGTGCATTCACGGTTAATTTACCGCTCACCGGAACTGTACAGATGAGTATGTTAACCGTTTTATTAATCACGATCGTACTAGCAGGATTGGTCGGAACGAGTCGCTTGATTTTGAAAGCACATCAACCCATTGATTTGTATGGTGGATATTTAGTGGGATTTCTAACGCAATTTGTGGCGTTGCGATTTCTTTTTTGATAGAATAGGAACACTGATGCAACGGATTTTACTGATTTACACGGATTTTTTTTAAAACAGCACTACATGAAAAACTACTTATTACTTTTTCTTTTTTCTATACTCATTCAACCGCTTTTTGCGCAAGAAAAAAAGACAGTCGTTTCGACTGCTTCTATCTTTGCAGATATGGCAGAAGTCCTGGCGGGTGATTTATTAGAAGTGAAAACCATCGTCCCAATTGGTGGTGATCCGCATTTATACGAACCGACTCCTGCTGATGCGAAATTGGTTGCCGATGCAGATTTAGTATTAAAAAACGGGCTAACCTTTGAAGGCTGGTTGAATGAACTCATTGAAAATTCGGGTACGAAAGCGGAGGTTAAATTGATTACGGAAGGCATCCAACCGATTGAAAGTTTGACTTACGAAAACTCCTCCGATCCGCACGCTTGGATGAATGCGGAGAATGGACTGATTTATATTAAAAATATCAAAGATGCACTCGTGCAACTCGATCCTGCCAATGCCGATAAGTACGAATTTAACTATGCTTATTACCGTCAACAGATCCAAGATGTCAATCAATTTATTAAAAAAGAAATAGCTAAAATTCCTACCGAACGAAGAATTATCATCACTTCGCATGATGCATTTCAATATTATGGACGCGCCTACGGCTTGCGTTTAGAAGCAGTCTTAGGCACTTCGACCGACGCGGAAGTGCAAGTAAGTGACATTCAACGTTTGACGAAAGTTATTAAAGAAAGCGGTATCCCTGCGGTCTTTATCGAAACGACGGTTAACCCAAAATTGCTACAGCAGTTGGCAACCGACAACGACGTTGAAATCGGCGGGAAACTATATTCTGATTCCATCGGCGATAAAGATAGTTCTGCGCCAACTTATTTGGATATGTTGAAATACAATACGAATACCATCGTGGCGGCACTGACAAAAGAGAAAAAAGGGAAGGAAATAGCAGAAAAGGAAGATGAGGAAAGTAATATTCTACTGTACGGTGTTTTAGGAGCATTATTAATTGGCGGCTTTTTATTTGTAGCGCGCAAAATGGCTTAATCATATAAATCAGAACCGTTCGATTCTCTGCGATCTTCGCTTAATTTTTTTTCATCTGAAAAAATTCTCTGTTCCCTAAAAGATGCTCGCTTGTACACGTTAAAAGTGAAAAAATCTCCGCGCCTCCGCCACTCCGCATTTCCCCCTAACACGAGTAAATTTTCAAATTATGAATAATAAAAACGTCATTACTGTAGAAGGGTTATCCGTTTCGTATGAACGTAAACGGGTACTGACTAATATTTATTTGGAAATTGAGGCAGGCGGTATTTATGGCGTAATTGGTCCTAACGGCGCGGGTAAATCTACGCTATTCAAGGCAATGTTAGGATTGATCGAGATGAATGCAGGCAAAGTGCGTTTTGGGAATCAACCCATCACGGAGAAGCGCAAAGAAGTAGCATATATTCCGCAAAAAAATGAAGTCGATTGGAATTTTCCCGCTACTGTTTTTGATATAGTAGAAATGGGGCGTTATCCGCACAAAAAATTATTTAATCGCTTAAATACGCAGGATAAGGAGTTGGTACATGCAGCGTTGCAGGAAGTAGGTATCGAAGATTTAGCACAGCGACAAATCGGCGAATTATCGGGCGGACAACAGCAACGCGTCTTTATTGCACGTGCATTATGTCAAGAAGCAGATATATTATTTTTGGATGAACCTTTCGTGGGTGTAGATATGAAAACGGAGGAGCGAATTATTGAAATTTTGAAAAAATTAGCCCGTCAAGGCAAAACGTTACTCGTCGTTCACCACGATTTATCTACCGTAAATGCTTATTTTGATAAAGTCATTTTACTAAATCAGCGACTCATAGCGGCGGGTGATACGGACAAAATTTTTACAGAACAAAATATCAATACAACCTATAGTAGTCAGCTACCGATCTTGCATAAAACGGGTGGATTATAATTAGTTTTCGATACGAACAAGTCTAATGATTATTAGCGATTTAGTCGATTGATTCTTATGTTAAAATTTGTATGCTCTATGTCGTTCAAGACCTACTTGAATCATATAAATCATAACTAATCTGCGTCAAAAAAAACGTTATAAGACCTTAATTACCGAATTGTAAATTCAAACCAATCCGCGCATTCGCATTATTATAATCTGAATTCAATAAGCCAACTACATTATCCGTCAGCGCATAAAATTGTACAAAACCCAATTGCGCATTTACATTCAAACCAACGTTCGCATACGTCTCGTCAATCACTGCATAAGTTCCACCTACACTTAAATTATCATTCAAGCGATACCGTAAACTTGCTGCTACGGTCGGTGTCAACTGCTCGTTGTACATCAAGCCGTTAAACAACGCGCCTGCCGTTAATTTTTCGTTGATTTCGTACGTTCCACTCAAATAAAAACGACTTGGTAAAGTAGTTGAATACGTCACCTGCGTTTCCGTTGGATTAAAAATTTGGTCGAGCGTATCGAGTGCAGAAGTTAAGCTAATATCCCCTTCCACGTACGCTTGCGCTACATCTAAACCCGTATATTCGACGGTTTGATTAAAGCCATAATTATTCACATTATCGCTCCAGTTAATAGAACCCAAATCAACGATACTTACCGCTATCGTCAATTTTTCTAACTGCAATTCTGCCCCAAAATCGAAGGCTAATCCAGTATTACTGCTCAAAAACTCACCGCTACCTAATCCACTCAGGTCAAAATCTAAATTAAAATCTGAAAAGCCACCGAAGTCAAAGTAACCCGCCGAGTTAATTAAATAATCACCCGCTAAAGTTAGTTGATAAACATCATCAGAAGTTGTCAATGTCAAATCTCCCCGTTCAGTCGAAATATTACCTATTCCGCTCAACAGCTTCGCGCGTGCACCGACGCTCAATTGTTCCGTTACTTGAAATGCGCCACCGAGCGCAAATTCATGATACGCCGTCAGATTCAATTGATGCGTCAAATCAACGGTTTCGCCAATAAATTGCGCGTTGCCCTGCCAAATCAGTTGCGGTAATGTTTTAGGGTAATCGAAAGTTGCGTTTTGACGGATAGAATGGTCAACGCTCAAAGTAAGTTTACCGAGTTGATAAGCAATTCCGAGTGTTTGAATTTGTAAATTTTCGCTTAGCTCATTACGGTCAGCGAGTTGCCCAATGATTTGATTGATATTAAGAATCGTTTCGCCGCTTTCATTTTCGCTCAATAAATCGCTAAAGGCGAAATTTTCCGTTTCTGTATTAAAATACAAACTCGGCAGTGTAACGGTTAATTGCTGATTGGTGGTAAAAGCGGGATTAGTACGATTAGATTGCCATAAATCGCGATTGAAATGTAACCCGATTTCTTGTTGTGCTGATAATGTAAAAGACCATAAAAGTAATAGCAGTAGTAAGTTTTTCGTCATTGTAATTTCTTGTTTTCCATTTTAACGATTTCTGTTATTTGAAATGTTGCATGCAATGGTAAGTATTTAATAAAACGATAAGAAAAATGTGCGTAAATAGTGCCGTCCACCGTCCACCTTCTACCGTTCACCTTTAAATTAATGGTTACTCTTTTCTCCCGCTGTAATCGCCACTTCAAGATAGTTTTGCAGCGGCGGTAGTGGACAAGTTGCATAATCAGTAAATACGCAAGGCGGATTGTACGCGCGATTAAAATCAATCATTACTTTTCCGTTTTTGTCAGGGCGTTTAACGTATAAATAGCGTCCGCCACCGTAGGTTGTTTCGCCCGTTGTAGCATCGGCAAGGATTAAAAAGAATAAATTTTCGCCGCCATCCAAAACATCTAGTGATTGTTCTTTACCGTTAATTTTAAATATTAACTGACCCGCTGTTACTAAATCACTTTCCATTCCGACTGCATTTTTTATTGCGATTTTTTTATCCGCATAAGGAATGAAATCTGCTTCCACTTTCCATTTTATATCTGTTGGATAATAATCTAAATGATCAAATCGCTTTCTTGCGGCACTATCTGTATTGCGTACCCGAATACCATATTTATCATTGCGTTGAATCAAGAACCAGCTAAAGGTTTCGTTTTCTAAAATGACAACTTCATCATTTGGTGCAGGAATAATTTGCAGTTCTGTAATTGAAGAATCTTTCCACCTGACAGTAATTTCTGGGTTAATTTTTAATGAAATATCATCATTACTTTTAACGTAAGTTCCAATCCAATTGGGCGCAGTTTTGGGAAAGCGATGTGCATTATCGCGGCTACTACCGAAACTATTTTCTCCTTCAGCTAACCAATGCAAACCGACCACATCTAGCCAACTATTGGGTTTTAGCAAATTAGCTAATCGTTGTTCTTGCCAACGTTTGGTCTCTTGCTCAAAAAGTAATTGTTCTGCATCTTGCATACGTTTAGGAGTAGAACAATTCGTTGCGAGACTGAACGTTAGTAGGAGGAAGAGTAATCGCATGATATTTTTTATTAATTTAATTCCAAAGGTTGCGCCAAATTACGTTGAAAATCAACGAATTAGCAAAATCGATTTGGAAAATTGGAGCAATACAAGCATATTTGGAGCGCAGGCTTTTAACCTGTGTAGATATACAAAAAAAATCCACAGGTTAAAAACCTGTGCTCCAGTAAACACCACTTCATATGAGCAAACTCACCATCAAAAGCGGAAAAGGCAAACTTACCTTAGAAAAAAGTAGAAATTTAGTTGGATTGAAAACAAAGGAATCTGTCAATACGGAAGATCAGGATTATGTTGATCATCAGTTTCATAAAAATATTGGGGGTTTCAATGTAGTTGAATTAACTGCTGCTGAAAAGCCATTAGACGATCAACTAGATGACGTAAGGCAAAAGGACGAAGTAGAAGTGGGAACGCACGTTTATTATGTCAATGGTAGTGACCGCCCGCTGGTTCCAACTGGTGAAATTTATATCGTCTTCCAAGAAGGAGTAAGCCACGAAGAACAGCAAATTGCCTTAGATGAGTTTCATTTAGATTTAGTCGAAAGACGGGATGATGAAGTGATTGTAGCTAAGGTAACGCCGCGTTCTTCTAATCCAATCAAGGTTGCGGCGCAATTAGAAAAATTCTCTCTCATTCGCTCTGCTGAACCCGATTTGGATACGTTTGTAGATGAATACGATTTCAATCTCCCGACGGATAATTTACTGGAACACCAATGGCATTTACGCAATCAAGGTTTTATTGTAGATTCAAATTGGCGCTTGAAAAAAGGCGCAGATGCCAAAATTATTAACGCCTGGAATCGCTTGGGAAATGCGGGATCAAAGGATGTGGTTATTGCGGTTGTCGATAATGGATTTGACCTAACACATCCTGATTTAAAAGATAAAGTATATCGCCCCTTTGATTTGTGGAATGGCTCTAGTGACGTATCGGCAGGCGATCCAACTTACACGCATGGTACGCCCTGTGCCAGTGTAGCATTAGCCGCAGCAAATAGCAACGGTATTGTTGGCGCAGCGCCCAATGCGAAATTTATGCCTGTTTCAGGAACGTCTTACAGTTTGCGTGCGACGGAGCAAATGTTTGATTATTGTATCACCAATGGTGCAGACATTATCAGTTGTAGTTGGGGAACGACTGACCCGAATTTTTCCTTGAGTCCACTAAAAGAAAAAGCCATTGCTAAAGCTGTACAAAAAGGGCGCGGCGGCAAAGGCTGCATCGTTTTATATGCCGTTGGTAATGATGATTTTGATTATGTAAGCTTTTATGCGGCGCATCCTGATGTAATTGCGGTAGCAGCTTCAACGAGTAAAGATCAGCACGCTACTTATTCCAATCGCGGTCGCGAAGTGAGTATTTGCGCACCTTCCAATGGCGACTGGCCCATTACGGCAGCACGTGCTTGGTGGGATGCAGGTTTAAGTTGGGAAACAGGAAATTATAAATATTGGCGCGACGGTCGCTCACGTGGAAATAAATATAAGCACTTCGGTGGTACTTCAAGTTCAACGCCGTTAGTAGCAGGAATTTGTGCTTTGATGCTATCTGCTAACCCCGATTTGACAGCGAAGCAAGTCAAAGATATTTTACAAAAAACGGCAGATAAAATTGGCTCACCTTCGGAATATATCAATGGGCACTCTGTTAAATATGGCTATGGTCGTGTTAATGCAGACCGGGCGGTAGCGGAGGCTTTACGCCTAAAAGATGGCAATGCGAACCCACCCAAAGAGGTAGAAGATACGATCGCTTCTGGACGCGGTTTATTTCGCTTTAGCGTAAAACGCCAAGCGTACAAAGGCTGGGGCGTACAAATTGGTGCATTTGCCGAATACGGTAATGTTTTAATTCAAACCGAACGACTAGAGCGCATGTTTGGTGAGTCGATTTTGGTGAGTATCAATGAAATTAATGGAAAAACGGTTTATAAAATGGTCGTAGGTGATTTTAACAATCGGGACAAAGCAGTGAAGTTGATGAAACGAATGGAAAGTGAGCAGGGAATTCGCGGATTTCCACGTAACTTAGCGGATCTAAAGTAGTTGGTAGTTTTAAGTTCGTAGTTTGTAGTTGCTCTGCGTACAAATTATACTCCTTTAGCTATCTAACATCCAACCTCTAACGTCTAATATCTTTTCAGAAAATGAAAATTTCCACTATCGCTATCGGCTGTGACCACGCAGGTTATCCGTATAAAAGTGCGATTATTAAATTACTAAAAAAAGAAGGAATCGAAGTGAATGACTTTGGTACGAACTCGCCTGATTCCGTTGATTATCCTGATTTTGTGCATCCCGTAGCGACGCAAGTGGAAGACGGAATTGCAGATTTAGGAATTGTGCTTTGTGGTAGCGGAAATGGTGTAGCGATGACCGCAAACAAGCATCAAGGTATTCGCGCTGCATTGTGCTGGCAGAAAGAAATCGCTGAGCTTGCCCGATTACATAATAATGCAAATGTTATCGCGATTCCTGTGCGATTTGTTTCAGAACACGTCGCATTAGGTATGGTCGATACTTTTATCAAAACTGCATTTGAAGGCGGGCGACACGGACGGCGAGTCGATAAAATTGCTTGTGCCGTTTAATTTTTTAATAAAAATCAGCAAAAATCATCGTAGAATCATAAACTGCGGTGATTTTTGCATTTATGGTAGTAAAGGCTTCAGCCTTTCCCGTCACAGCCGTTTACGGCGATTCAATATGAATTTTCTCCTAAAGGACTTTGACGAGAAAAGCTAAAGCCGTAACTACCAGTTATCACTTCTTTTTAATTCATATTTTATGAAAAATTTGCTTGGGTTATTCCTTTGCTTCATAGCGACTACTACTTTGTTTGCTCAACCTCAACCGACTGTTAAGATTGCCAATGACGATAAAGTGAGTCCCGTTCCTTATGCAAAAAGTATTACGGCAAAAGATTTAAGAAATCACTTAACGATCCTAGCTTCTGATGAATTTGAAGGACGCGAAACGGGTACACCTGGGCAAGAAAAAGCAGCGCGATACATAGAGGAATATTTCAAATTTTTAGGTTTACCCGCCATTGTAGATGGTGGCTATCAGCAAAAAATTGCTTTTACAGCAGAAAGTTGGAATCGATTTGATTTGAATATTAATGGGCAAGATTATAAGAACTTAGTCGATTTTTATGCTTTTCCTTCTGCCAATAGTGAAATGGAAATCAATACGGAGGAGATTTTATTTTTAGGATATGGGATTGATACGATCCAGTATAGCGATTACGCAGACGTAGATGTAAAAGGGAAAGTGCTATTAATTTACGCAGGCGAACCAACTGATAAAAAAGATATTTCTCACCTCACAGGAACTACTGAATTATCTAGCTGGAGTTCCGATTGGCGTAAAAAAGTGCGCACAGCAAAGCAAAAGGGAGCAAAAGCAGTTTTGATTATTGACCCAAACATCAAAGAAAACATTGCTGAAAACCGTCGCTTTCTTGTTAGCCCGCGTATGACGATGGGCGAAGGGGAAAATCCCGAAGAAAATTATGCGAATAGCGTTTTTATTTCTTCTACCGTAGCGAAAGAATTAGTGGGTGGTAAGTACAAAAAGTTTATCAAAAAGCGTGATAAAATAAAGAAGAAAGGAAAGGCATATCAAATCGAATTACCCGTTAATTTGCAGGTTACCCAACAAAAAAGTATTCGTCAGTTAATCGGTTCTAATGTACTTGGTTTTATCGAAGGTAGCGATCCTGAATTAAAAGATGAAATCGTGATTGTCAGCGCACATTATGATCATCTAGGACGGCGCGGACAAAGTATTTACAATGGAGCAGATGATAATGGTTCGGGCACTTCCACAGTTTTGGAAGTTGCAGAAGGCTTCGCGCAAGCAAAAAAAGCAGGAAATGGACCGCGACGTAGCGTTGTAACGATGCTCGTTTCGGGGGAGGAAAAAGGATTGCTAGGTTCTCAATATTATGTCAATCATCCTACTTTCCCATTAGAAAATACGGTTGCAGATGTGAATGTAGATATGGTAGGACGCGTGGATAAAGAACATGAAGATAACCCAAATTACATTTATGTCATTGGTTCAGATCGCTTGAGTTCTGAATTGCACGAAATTAACGAAACGGCAAATTCAACTTATACCAACTTAGAATTGGATTATAAATACAATGCTGAGGATGATCCCAATCGTTACTACTACCGTTCGGATCACTATAATTTTGCCGAAAGAGGCATTCCTTCTATTTTTTATTTTAATGGAACGCATGCCGATTATCATCGGACAAGCGATACAGTAGAGAAGATTAATTTTGAAAAAATGGAAAAGATTGGTCAACTGGTTTTCCATACGGTTTGGGAACTAGCTAATCGGGATAAGCGCATCGAAGTGGATGTGAAAAATGACTAAAAGTTGGTAGTAGCTAGTTAATAGTTTGTAGTTGCGCTAATATTTTGAACAAAAGGGTCATTCGTTATCAAGATTAAGCCTAGGTTGTTCAAAATATCCAGCATTGAGCAAAATTTATACGCCGCATTTTTCTGCGTATTTTGCTCAACTTTTTTCGCAAGAAAAAATGCTCCGCGACCTAAAAAATATACTGTCACGCAACGCGTGATGAATAGTGCGTGTCAGAGTAGAAAAACTCCGCGCCTCCGCGAACTCTGCGTTTCAAAAAATACAGGGTAAACGTTTCGCCACTTTGAACAGCCTAGGCTAAGGCATTTCATTAACGCCTTGCTTGACTGATCACTTAATAACTGATAACTATACTACACCTTAAATTCTCTTGGGCTTACGCCAAATTCTTCTTTAAATAATTTAGAAAAATGTGAGTTGCTAGAGAAGCCAGTTTTCCAGCTAATTTCATTGATGTTCAGTTTAGAATCTTCCAGTAGAATTTTCGCTTTCTTCAATCGAAACGTGCGGATAAATTGAGAAGGCGATTGCCCAATTATAGCTTTCATCTTGCGATAAAATTGCGAGCGACTCATACCGATTGCTTGACAAAGTTCCGATAACCAGAATTGCTCATCTTGATAATTTTCTTCCAAGATTTTGATAATTTTTTGTAGAAAAATATTTTCAACTACTACCGGTTCTTCTATTGGTTCATTATCAGTTGCTATTGAAAATGAATTTTTTGTACCAACCTTATTTTGAAAATAAGCAGTGAGTCTATGCTGCCGCTCGATCATTTTTTCTACTCTAACCAGCAATTCTTCTTTATTAAAAGGCTTAGATAAGTAGGCATCCGCTCCGCGTTGCAAACCTTTTATTTTTGATGGAACATCGGCTTTAGCGGTTAATAAAATAATCGGAATATGGCTAGTACGTTCGTCGTTTTTTAAAGTATCGCATACTTCAAAGCCATCTTTTTCGGGCATCATAATGTCGCTGACGATTAGATCTGGGATATGTTCTAATGCCTTTTTTATACCAATCGCTCCGTTATATGCGATTTCAAGTTGATATTGGTCTGCCAAACAAGCCTTCAAATAGCTGACGACATCGTGATTGTCTTCGATGATTAATAATTGTTGACGTTCTCCATTAGTAGTGGAATTTATATTTGAAGCTGTAGGGACAATTTGCTTGGTCGTAAGCGGTCGATTTTCTTTTATTAAAATATCATTTTGCTGTCTTGTTTCTAAACTACTATTTTGTCTAATTGGTAAAATAATTTGAAAGGTCGTTCCTTGTTGAATTTGACTTTGAACGCTAATCGTCCCATCCATCAATTTTACGAGTTCTTGCGTATGCGCTAACCCAAGTCCTGTACCTTCATTTTGGCGAGTAGCAGAATTATCTGCTTGATAAAAACGGTCGAAAATATGCGGAATATCTTTCTCGGCAATTCCAGCTCCCGTATCAGTTAATTTTAGAATCAGCTTATCTTCTTCCTTGAATGCCTTCACTTGAATATGCCCACCAGAAGGCGTGAACTTCACGGCATTAGAAATCAAATTAGTCAATATCTGCTGGAGTTGATCTGGGTCATAGTCCATGTATTGCTGCTCCAAAGTAGAGGTAAATTGCAGGGATAGATTATGACTATTTGCAAAAGTCTGAAACGATTCTACCAAATAACGCAAGTAAGTAATAATGTCTCCTTGCTGAAGTTGTAACTGAAAGGCATTATTCTGTAATTTAGAAAGATCAAGTAATTGATTGATAAGTCGTAATAAATTACGTCCATTCCGTTCAATCAGCTGCGTACCTTCGGCAAAATACTTTTTCGGTGCAGCTTGCATTTGTTCAACCATTCCTAAAATGACCGTTAGCGGCGTGCGAAATTCGTGCGTCAAATTGGTATATAAGCGCGTTTTGAAACTATCTAATTCTTTTAATCGCTGTGCTTCCTGTTGCTTCATTTCTAATTCAAGCCCCAATTCAAGTCGTTTCTGCATGATTTGATTGCGTTCCATTTGGGCTTTATATACTATCGCAAGCATGAATAAAATATACTGCGCGAGATGACCGATGCGGGCGATAGCTAAGAATTGCTGGCTAGAGAAACCATTGGCAAAGAAAGCATCCAAAATATAACCAATAGGAAAACCAAGGAGTAATAACATATTAGCTAAAAGGAACATTTTTGCTAAAGGGTGTTTCTTGCGGAGGGCAGTGATGCCAAGCGAGAAAGCTAGTGCTAATTCAAAAAGAATGATAAGTTGAAGAATGATAGAAAGTAAGGTTATCCATAAGTATGGATACTCGAAGTATTGGTGGAAAAAGAAATCGAAAAACTTTAATGCAACACCGTGTAGAATTAGTTGCAGACTAACCGACCAGATTAATAATTTACTAATGGTAGGCGCGTATTTTTTCCCATCTAAAAAATAAACGCAGAAAAACCCAAAAGAAAACGACATGATTAAATAACCGACCGTAGAAAGAATCGCTCTAGTGTATAGCGCGAGTGGAAAAAATTCATTAAATAAATTACTAGCACCTATGTTTTCCGAACTAGCGAAATCATGTAGCCAAATACCCGCGAGATACGCGATAAAAAATAAGGTGACTTTATCTCGACCATAGTAATAAAGGACTGTTCCTAACAAAATTAATAGAAATGTGATTCCCAAAAAGGAACCACTCCCTAAGAAGGAAAAACTTTTATTATTCCAGTACGCTTCTTCATCAAAATGATAAAGTGCAATTAAATCTGGATAATCTGGATGAAAAGTATCTTTTAAACGCAGGTAGTAAGTTGCACAACTATGAGGTGCAACTTCAATTTGTATAAAACTACGCCAATCTGCCGCCATTTTTTGTTCTAATGGAATACTATAACCGCTAATCCCAACCTTTTCAACTTTAGTTCCATCATCTTTATAAATTTCAATTTCAGCCCAAGTTCGTTCCTGCCAACCTACGACAAACCACGCTTCTTGCTCTGCTGCGCTTGTATTGATAGCTTGTAATTTTACCCAATAAGTACTATTTACTTGATAGTCAGTTGGAAGTGAGAAAAGCTCAATGTGCTCTCTTTCAAGACCTCGATAGCTATCATTAGGAGTAAATTGCTTTTGATAAATCGGATTAGCAATAGAATCAATGGTGAGTTTACCCGTTTTATCTTCTAAGATAAAAAGCTCATCAAAAAGCTGGCGATAGGATAAATTGAGTCGTTGATTTGGGAAGTCTGGTTGGAAACGAAAACCATATTGGTGAGCAATGGTCTGATGGTTTTTTAGTCGTTGGTCGGTAGATACAGTATTTTCTGTTTCAAATAGCTGTTCAATTTCTTGCCAACTTTGCTGTAAAAACACGCTGGTATCTTGTATCTCAACTGTAGGATTATCTGTAATGCTACTAAGATGGCTTTGACTTTTGACCAATGACAAAAGGCATAGTAAACAATAGATTACTATAATTATTCTGTGGGCTAAACGCTTCATGTAAATATCGGGGAAAACTAAAATTAAGGAATTAAGCTTTTATCTTATTGGTCGTCTTGTGTATAATTGATTGGTTATCAGGTTTTAATAAAAAAAATATTAAAACGATTGGAGCATTTCAAATACTCCAATCGCTCGTATAATGTGCATTTATTAATAATATTCACGACTGTACGAAGTCACATAATTGGAACGCCGATTGAATGGCTCGGACAGATTTGTGTGGATACTTTATAAAAAAATCTGTGTTGATCCGTTCAATCCTGTTTAATCTGTGTTCCAATCCTATCTGCTTGGCAAACTTCGTACAGCCTTCAATAATATTTTAAAGTTGCATTTCTGGAACGTCACCTTCAATAATTAATCGTCCTTCTGTTGCTGCTTGAATGTCTGCTACGCTTACGCCTGGTGCGCGTTCTAACAATTTGAAGCCTCGCGTTGTAATATCCATCACCGCTAGATTGGTCACTACTTTCTTCACACAGCGCACACCCGTCAGAGGTAAAGTGCATTGACGTAATAATTTAGAATGCCCTTTGCGATTGGTGTGCATCATCGCTACGATGATATTTTCGGCGGAAGCCACTAAATCCATCGCGCCGCCCATGCCTTTTACCATCTTACCCGGGATTTTCCAATTCGCAATATCGCCATTATCTGCGACTTCCATTGCACCAAGTACGGTTAAGTTAATATGTTGCCCACGGATCATGGCAAAACTCAAAGACGAATCAAAAATCGCCGCGCCTGGCATCGCAGTAATCGTTTGCTTACCCGCATTGATTAAATCCGCATCTTCTTCTCCGTCAAATGGAAAAGGACCCATGCCCATAATGCCGTTTTCTGATTGAAATTCTACTTCGATGCCTGCGGGGATATGATTTGCGATCAGCGTTGGAATACCAATACCTAAGTTGACGTACCAGCCGTTTTGCAATTCTTGCGCAATGCGGCGAGCAATTCCGTTTTTATCTAACATGGTTGTTAATTGAGAATTGAAAATGGAGAATTGAAAATTCAAACCATCACCAACCTTTGATTTTATAATTTCGACTGTGCAAAGTCATATAATCGGAACGCGGATTGAATGGATTGGACAGAATTACGCAAATATTTTATGAAAAATCTGTGTTGATCCGTTTAGTCCTGTTTAATCTGTGTTCCAATCCTATACTTGGACAACTTCGTATAGCCTTGATTTTAGAATAGGTAGTTATCAGAAATTGGCGACTATTTGTAAAAATAACAACGACTGATAACTGGTTACTAATAACTACGTTACTTCTGACGTACCGTCCGTTGCTCAATTCTTTTCTCATAGCGTTCGCCTTGAAAAATACGTTGCACAAACACGCCTGGTAAGTGAATGAAATTAGGATCGAGCGTTCCCGTTTCGACTAATTCTTCTACTTCTACGACCGTAATTTTACCCGCCATTGCCATGACTGGATTGAAGTTACGTGCTGTTCCTTTGAAAACAATGTTGCCATCTTTGTCGCCTTTCCATGCTTTAACGAAAGCAAAATCTGCCGCTAGCGCGTGTTCCAAAATGTGCGGTTTGCCATTAAACCAACGAACCTCTTTGCCTACCGCGACTTCCGTTCCGAAACCAGCGGGCGTAAAAAAAGCAGGAATACCCGCGCCGCCTGCCCGACAACGTTCTGCCAATGATCCTTGCGGAATCAAATCGACTTCCAGTTCACCACTCAACATTTGCCGTTCAAATTCGGCATTCTCACCCACGTAAGACGAAATCATTTTTTTGATCTGCTTTTTTTGCAACAGCAAACCCAATCCGAAATCATCTACGCCCGCATTATTGGAAATACAGGTCAGCCCCGTTACGCCACTTTCGACCAGCGCCGCAATAGAATTTTCGGGAATTCCGCACAGCCCAAAACCACCCACCATCAAAGTCATGTTGTCTTTGATGCCAGCAATGGCTTCCTGTGCATTTGCTACGATTTTATTCATAATTTGAAACGGTAGATGGTTGACGGCAGACGGTGGACGGTCCGCACATGTTCCGCAACCTTATTTTTATGGTTAGGAAATTTATAATTTTATTAAAGACAAAATTAGGGATAAATGAGTTTGACTAAGTTAATTAAAAATCACTAAAAGCATATTTTATCATCAAACTTCGATAAGAAAGTCGGATTCATCCAACAAATGGAAGTGACTTCTAATTCATTTATTAATTTTAAAGTTGATAAGTCATCGTTAATTTTAGTGATTAGTAAACACTTATTCGTTATTAGTCACTAATTGAATCGACAAATTAACTCGTAGTACAATTTTGCGCTCTTCGTTATTTTTTCTACTGAAAAAATCTCTGCGTTCTTACTATGTCGCGGGCGTGTTAGAGCAGAAAACTCTGCGTCTCCGCGTCCTTCGCGTTTACCCATAAGTTTATGTGTCTACTCAACTAATAACTAAGCATGGATTTTAAAGAGACCATCCGCCAAGCCCTGCGTTCCGTTCGTTCCAATTGGTTACGCGCCATTTTGACGCTGATGATTATTGCCTTTGGGATCATGGCGTTGGTAGGGATATTGACGGCGATTGATAGCGCGATTTATTCGTTGAGTGATAATTTTTCGCGCTTGGGCGCAAATTCGTTTTCGATTGATGAAAAAGATAGCGGTGGTAATCGGCGCGGCAGACGTTCCAAACGTGGCGAAGCGATTACGTTCAAACAAGCAGTAGAATTTAAGGAACGTTTCGCTTTTCCGTCCAAAACTACGATTTCGGTATCGGGCACGGGCATTGCCGTTTTGAAATATGCGGATGAAGAAACCAATCCAAATGTACGCGTACGTGGAATTGACGAAAATCATTTACAAATCAAGGATCTTGAAATTGCGGTGGGGCGCAACTTCACCAATATGGAAGTAACGAACGGGCAAGGCAAAGCCATTATTGGAAAAGAAATTGTGGACGATCTTTTTAATGGAAAAGCCGATAAAGCCGTCAATCAAACTATCGCGATTGGCAACTTAAAATACCTCGTTGTTGGCGTACTCAAATCTAAAGGTTCGCAAATGGGGCAGAGTAGCGACCGCATAGCACTTATTCCACTGATGAATGCCAAACGCTTTTGGGTATCGGCAACGCGCGGCTACGACCTTGAAGTGGCGACCGCAGACGCGACCAATATTGATGCAGGTATTTCCGAAGCAACGAGCTTATTCCGCCGTGTCCGCGGATTACGCTTGGATCAGGAAGATGATTTTGAAATTGACACCAGCGATGGTTTGGTAAAGCAATTACAAGAAAATACGGTCTATTTTCGCCTAGCGGCGGTCGGTATTGGTGTGATTACTTTGCTCGGTGCAGCGATCGGTTTGATGAATATCATGCTTGTTTCCGTGACCGAACGTACGCGTGAAATCGGCATCAGCAAAGCCCTCGGCGCAACGCGTAAAAATATTTTAACTCAATTTTTGACGGAAGCCGTTGTGATTTGCCAAATGGGCGGCTTGGTCGGTATTTTCCTTGGCGTATTAATCGGTGTAGTCGTTTCCGCTTTGCTCGGTGGCGAATTTAGGATGCCGTGGCTATGGATTACGATTGCGTTTATTACGTGTATGGTGGTGGGCTTGATTTCTGGTTTGTATCCTGCGTTGAAAGCATCACGGCTCGATCCGATTGAGTCCTTGCGGTACGAGTAGTGAAATTAGATAGGATTGCCCACGGATCTAACAGATCGAACGGATTTTCGCAGGTCGTGAGCGACATATTTTTTTTGTCGCTCACGACCTACACGAATCCGTTATATCCGTCCAATCCGTGGGCAATCCTAACAAATCGGAAAATCCAATATAAATCCCGTTCTTTGCGGCATCATGAACCGCGAATTTCTCATCAACATCATTTTCCTCGTTGCGATCAACTTGCTGATCAAGCCGTTTTATATCTTTGGTATTGACCGAACGATTCAGAATACGGTAGCGGCAGGAGAATACGGTATTTACTTCGCGCTCTTCAATTTTACCTTTCTGCTGCAAATTATTAACGATTTTGGTATTCAAAATTTCAATAGTCGCAACATCGCGCAGCACCGCCAATTATTAGAAAAATACTTTCCCAATATTCTAATTTTAAAAAGCATTCTCGCGGTATTTTATCTCGCGGCGGTTATGCTTTTTGCGACGCTACTCGGTTATACCGAACTCTATTTCCATCTTCTCCTATTCATTTCGCTCAATTGGATTCTAAATTCGCTGATTCTCTTATTTCGTTCTAATATCAGCGGATTAGCGATGTATCGCACGGATAGTTTGGTCTCGATTTTGGATCGGCTGCTGCTGATTTTTGTCTGTGGCTACTTGCTGTGGTTTAGTCCTGCGCGGGATGATTTTCGCATTGAATGGTTCATTTATGCGCAAACTGCAACACTGTTCGTCACGGCGAGCGTCGCCTTTTTTATCGTTTACGGACGTTTAAAATACCTGCATTTTCGCTTTCAGCCTGCCTTTTTATTAGTCATCGTTAAAAATAGCTATCCCTACGCTTTGGTCATTTTTTTGATGACGATTTACTCGCGCATTGATGCGATTATGATTGAACGGCTGCTGCCGAATGGGAAAATTGAAGCCGATTTATATGCGAGTGCGTATCGGCTATTAGAAGCGAGTAATATGATTGGTTTTCTCTTTGCGAGTTTGTTGCTGCCTATGTTTGCGCGCATGCTCAAAGCACGTGAGCCGCTAGAAGATTTGGTCTATTTTAGTTGGCAAATGATTTGGGCGGGCGCGATTACTTTAGCAGTCAGCGTCTTCTTTTTTCAAACGGAAATCATGGAATTGCTCTACGATTCGGGCAGTGCGTATTCAGGTGAAATACTCGGTTATTTGATGCTCAGTTTTATTGCCGTGACAGGTTCTTACATCTTCGGCACACTCCTCACCGCCAACGGCAATGTCCGTCAATTAAATATCATTGCCTTCGTCACCGTCGCCGTAAATGTCGTTTTTAACTACTTTTTTATATTAAAATCACAAGCACTCGGCGCAGCGCAAGTGACTTGTATTACGCAGTTTTTCGCGCTGGTGGCGCAGTTGTTTTTTATCAAAAAGATATTTGATTTGAAGGTGGAAATAGGCGTGATTATTCGCTTATTGGTATTTGGAATAGTAGTTTGGGTAGGCTCTTATTTTCATTATCAGATGGGGTATGTGGAATGGGAGTGGCGGTTTTTGGTGAATGTTATTCTGGCTAGTGGAGTGGCGTTTTTGTTAAGGTTGATTGATGTTGGTGGGTTGGTTGGGATGTTGAAGAATAGATAATCACCTCATCTTATTATTCAAAATAATAAGCAAGATGAATTTTTTATTTCAGGTCAATTTTTTTTGGAAATGCTCCTTAAGAAAATGTGCAGCAATTGTGGGAATTGCTCAAGAGCGAATAATTTGTGCTGTTACCTAACGTGTACTTTCAATTCAAACCTCCCCTAACTCACTCAACACATTTTCCACCAACCGCTGATTCAACCGAAAACCAATTCGTCGCAAATCATCAATTAAAGGTTTTACATTTTTAATCAAATTATTTCGTTTGGCTTGAATAAGTACGCCGAGTAAACCAGTGATTTTGATGCCATGTTATTGTGCTATTGTTCTACCTAAATATTCATCAATGATCAGATAATCTGCCTTGAATTCCAATGCTAGTGCGATAGATTCAGATTCACCTAAGTCCAGATCTGCAGTCAATTCCAAGATTAATTTTTGATTTGTAGGTGCTACTACTTTTATCCAATCGAGTACGCCAATTTTTTCTTCTTGAATGGCAATAGCATATAGTTCACGCTGAACGGCAGGCGGGATAATGATTTCTTGGTAAAGTTCTTTTAATAACCACAAATGATTTATTTGCAATAAATTGCTAATTGGGGAGGTATCGCTGATTATAATCATTTTATAAGGATATGCCTAAGTTTTTTAAGTCAGTCCGTAAGTCTTCTTCCGAATAATGGACATCAATTTTCCGCTTAGCGAGTTCCATTTGAAACTCCCGCTGATTCAAACCTGCTAACTCTTTTGCTTTCCCCATACTCAGCTTTTTTTGTTGATATAAATAACAAGCGATATCAACTGTTAAATCTTCTCCCGAAAGGTTAATTTGATTAAGCGTTTTGTCGGATATAACCAATGCCATAATCTATTGCTTTATTTCTAAATGAATAACAAGATGCAATTATTCTAACGACGCTGCAATTTTTTTAGTTCGTTTTATGTTAGGGCTTATTTACTAAAACGTTCATTATTTGCACCTAACCAACAAAAAGAGTAAATTTGCTAATACCAAATCCATTATTTAGTCACTAAAAGAGGAGTAAGATGTCAGCTACCACCGAAATAAATATCAACTTAGTTGTTCAACCACAACAGATATGGGCGTTGCTTCAACAGCTTCCCGACGTGTTAAAGGTGGAAGTTCTGAATCAACTACAAAAAGATTTGGAAGAGCGAAAAGTCATTGCAAAACGGACAGATCGCGCCCAACGACTTACGGATACGACAACGCTGCGACCGCCAAATACTTCCTATACGCCACTTATTAAACAGGATAATCTTCCTGAAATTGGAACAGACGCAGAAGAGGAGCAAACGGACGTAATTTTAGCATAGAAACTTATAGAACTCGTCACGCAAAAGACACAGCATGAGTACAATAAAACAATTACAGCAAGATTTATCACAAATCATCTATTCTATCACGGATATAAATGCGCTCCAACAGATCAAATCTACTGTATATGACTTGTTCCCACAGAAAAATGATAAAACGACTGAAAGTCCGTCATGGATGGCAGCTCAATTGACACTAAAACCATTGACTTCTTTCGCTGATGTAGTAAACGAACAAGGGCGTAAGCAATTGACCTTCGAGGAATTGTATCCATACATTGACGATACCGAGGAAGATTATACTTTAGACGATCTATTAGCTGCACTAAATTAATATTGCATGGACTATTTATTGGATACTAATATCGTTATCATCTATAGTAAAAGCAGAGATTTAGCGCGAAAAATAGAGTAAGTACACCGCATATTTGTAACGGATAATAATTTAGCAATTTCGATAGTTTCTATTGCTGAAATTAACTCCATTATTCATCAATTTAGAATTGGTGACAAGCGGCGTGCTGGGATTGATAAAATATTGGAAAATACAACTCGCCTAGATATTTCCTACGATAAGATTTTAGAAAAGTACGAAGAAATAGATGCTTTCAGTCAAGGTAGGCATAAAACTAGAAAATCTAATTTCTCAGCGATTAATATGGGTAAAAACGATTTATGGATCGCGGCAACTGCTAGTGCTTTTGATATCACTTTAGTGACTACGGATCGAGACTTCAATCATTTAGAAGGAGAATTTTTGAAACTGAAGTTTATCGACATCAACAAATTTAGAAAGTAAAAAGGCGAACAAAGCTCTCGCCTTGTCCACCTTTCTACTTTGGTTTTATGTCTAATTTTTTTTACACCACCATCAACGAATCTTCCTTCCCTTCCAGCATCGAAACGCCCATCAAGTATTCATCCACCGCTTTCGCCGCTTCGCGTCCTTCTGAAATCGCCCATACAACGAGCGATTGTCCACGCCGCATATCGCCTGCTACGAAGACGTTTTCTACGTTGGTTTGGTAATTTTTGTCTTTTACATTATTGCGTTCCGTCAATTCGATACCGAGTTGTTTTAGGACACCTTCTAATTTAGGATTGGTAAAACCGATAGAAAGTAAGGTTAATTCGCAGGGAATTTCAACTTCCGTTCCGTCGATTTCTTTGAAACTAAAACGTCCCGTCGCTTCATCCTTCGCCCATTCGATATTGACTAATTTTACTGCTTTTAAGTGGCCTTTTTTATCGCCAATAAATTCTTTGGTTAGAATTGCCCACTCGCGATTACAACCTTCTAAATGCGAAGAAGAAGTACGCAAAACCGAAGGCCACAATGGCCAAGTCGTCATATCGCGCTCCTCGGGCGGCTTCGATAATAGCTCAATTTGCGTGATTGATTTCGCTTTGTGGCGATTAGAAGTGCCTACGCAATCTGAACCTGTATCACCACCACCGATAACCAATACATTTTTATCGGTTGCTAAAAGTGCCTCTTTTTTAGCAATTTTATCACCCGCTACGCGACGGTTGTTTTGTTCTAAAAAGTCCATGGCGAAATGTACACCTTTCAATTCGCGTCCCTTGATCGGCAAGTCACGTGGTATGGTCGAGCCACCACAAAGTACGATGGCATCAAAGTTGTTTTTCAATTCTGCTACAGGCACATTCACGCCAATATCGCAATTGGTACGGAACTTAATGCCTTCTGCTTCCATCAGTGCGACGCGACGCTCGACAACCCATTTTTCTAATTTAAAATCAGGAATGCCATAGCGCAACAAACCACCAATCCGATCTTTCCGTTCATAAACGGTCACTAAATGCCCTGCTTTATTCAACTGCGCTGCCGCTGCCAAACCCGCAGGTCCAGAACCTACAACTGCCACTTTTTTACCCGTCCGCGAAACGGGCGGTTTAGGACGAATATAACCGCGTTCGTAAGCAACTTCCGCAATTGATTTTTCAATATGCTCAATCGCTACGGGCGGTTGATTAATGCCTAATACACACGCCTTTTCGCAGGGCGCAGGGCAAATCCGTCCCGTAAACTCTGGAAAATTATTCGTACTCCCTAAAATTTCAATTGCCGCCTGCCAATCTTCTTCATAGACCGCATCATTGAATTCCGGAATGATATTTCCCAACGGACAGCCACTGTGACAAAACGGAACGCCGCAATCCATGCAACGCGCTGCTTGATTGACCGTCTTTTCTACGGGAAAATCTTTGTAAATTTCTTTATAATTTTCGATGCGCTCTTTTGGATCTTCTGTGTCTGGTAACTCGCGCGTATATTTAAAAAAGCCTTTTGGATCAGCCATATTATTAATGTGTAATTAGTAATGTATAATGTGTAATGCCGCTCTGGCGTAATTGGAACGCGGATTGAACGGATTAAATCGATTAGCGCGGATTTTTGTAAAAAAATAATCAGTAAAAATCCGTTAGATCCTGTTAAATCCGTGTTCCCATCCTACCTAATTAAGCAGCTTCAGCTGCAATCCCTTGCTCTGCTGCTTTCTTCCGTTTTAGCAATACTGCCTTATAATCACGTGGCATCACTTTCGTAAAGAACAACTTCTCTGTATCCCAATTATTCAAAATACGCATGGCCACTTCACTGGTCGTAAAGCGATAATGATTGTGGATTAGATTTTTCAAACGGATGAAATCTTCTTCCTCCAATGGATCTAAATCGACCATTTCAGGATTCACTTTTTTATCAAACGACTTATCGGCATTGTAAACGTAAGCCATACCGCCCGACATACCTGCTGCGAAGTTTTTACCCGTTTCGCCGATGACGACTACTACGCCGCCCGTCATGTATTCGCAACCGTGGTCGCCGATACCTTCTACGACGGTTTTTACACCTGAATTACGTACTGCGAAACGCTCGCCCGCCATTCCGTTGATGTAGGCTTCGCCTGAAGTTCCACCGTAAAACGCGACGTTACCAATAATGATATTTTCACTAGGAGTGAATTTTGCTTCGCGGTCAGGGACTACGATTAGGCGACCGCCCGATAAACCTTTACCAAAGTAATCGTTGGCTTCACCTTCTAGTTTAAATTGCAAACCAGCCGCGCCGAATGCACCAAAACTTTGTCCTGCCGAACCCCGGAAGTGATACTGAATCGTCGCATCAGGTAAGCCCGCACCATCGTAAACTTTAGAAATTTCATTCGATAGCATCGTACCCACTGCGCGGTCGGTATTCAAAATCTTGAATTCCTTTTTGACCGTTTTTTGCTCTTTTAAGGCAGGTTTTGCGTAGCTGATTAATTTGCGATCTAGCACTTCTTTGATGCCGTGATCTTGCTCAATCAATTTGCGTTGACCAACAGAATCATCTGCAGGTTCTTTGTATAAAATTGGGCTTAAATCCAGTTGCTTGTATTTCCAGTGTTCTACTTCCTCGTTGAATTTCAACATCTCTACGCGACCGACCATTTCATCGACAGTACGGAAACCAAGTTCCGCCATGATTTCGCGGAGGTCTTGTGCGAGGTAAGTGAAGAAGTTAATCACGTGTTCAGGTTTGCCCGTAAAGCGACCGCGAAGACGTTCGTCCTGCGTAGCGATACCGACGGGGCAAGTATTGACGTGACACTTACGCATCATAATACAACCTTCCACGACTAAAGCTGCGGTTGCTACACCCCATTCTTCTGCACCTAAAAGTGTAGCAATCGCTAAATCACGTCCCGTCCGAATTTGTCCATCCGTTTGCACACGGACGCGGTCGCGGAGTTTATTTTTAACTAAAGTTTGGTGCGTTTCCGCTAATCCCAATTCCCACGGCAGACCTGCGTGACGGATAGAAGAAATCGGCGATGCGCCCGTTCCACCGTCGTGACCTGAAATTAGAATCGCATCCGCATGGGCTTTTGCCACACCCGAAGCTATAATTCCAACGCCTGCTTTAGAAACTAATTTTACGTTAATGCGTGCAGCACGATTGGCATTTTTTAAATCAAAAATCAACTGCGCCAAATCTTCGATAGAATAAATATCGTGGTGTGGCGGTGGAGAAATCAAACCTACGCCAGGAGTAGAGTGGCGCACGCGACCAATCCAGTCGTTTACTTTATGACCAGGTAACTGTCCACCTTCGCCTGGTTTCGCGCCCTGTGCCATTTTAATTTGTAATTCCTCGGCATTAGTTAGGTAATAACTGGTTACACCGAAACGTCCCGAAGCGACTTGTTTTGTTGCCGAACGTTCCCAATCACCGTTTTCTTTAGGTTGAAAACGCGCTTCATCTTCGCCTCCTTCTCCACTATTACTTTTACCGCCTATGCGGTTCATTGCAATTGCCAAAGTCGTATGCGCTTCGTGCGAAATCGAACCGAAAGACATCGCGCCTGTAGCGAAACGAGTCATAATATCTTCTACGGGTTCTACTTCTTCTAATGGAATAGAATCTCCTTTACGGAACTTCATTAGACCGCGTAGAGTACATGCTTGTTCGCTTTGTTCGTTGATGAGTTTAGCGTACTTTTTATAGGTATCGTAATCGCCTCTACGCGACGCATATTGCAATAAGTGAATCGTATTGGGGTTAAATAAGTGAAATTCACCGCGTCGTTTCCATTGGAACAAACCGCCTACTTCAAGGCGAGGATTGGGAATAGCTTGGTCGGGGAAAGCCAATTTATGACGCACCAAAGCTTCTTCCGCGATGCCATCAAAACCGATACCTTCAATCCGCGAAACCGTACCTTTAAAACAGCGGTCAACAACTTCTTTATTTACTCCTAAAGCTTCAAAAATCTGTGCGCCTTGGTAAGATTGAATCGTCGAAATACCAATTTTCGACATGATTTTCAATAAGCCTTTACCAATTGCCTTATTGTAAATTTTAAATAATTCTTTTTTCGTTTTCTCTTGTTCAAAGAAGCGTTTGTTATGCAAATCTGCGATAGTCGCGTATGCCATATACGGATTGATACCGCTTGCACCATAGCCGACTAAAGTGGCAAAATGATGCGTTTCGCGTACGTCTCCCGCTTCTACGACAATTGCTGTTTTAGCACGTAAGCCAGCATGAATCAAGTGATGGTGTACCGCGCCTATCGCCAATAGCGATGGAATTGGTGCATGATTACTATCTGCACTACGGTCGGATAAAATGAGGATGTTTTTTCCCTGACGGACAAAATCTTCCGCTACGGCGCAAATGTGATCGATTGCGGCAGCCATCCGTCCTTTTTGCCCATCGGCTAGAAAGACCGTACGCACTGTTCCGCTTTTAAAATCATCGCGGTAGATGCTTTTGATTTTTGCCATTTCGGTATTCGTCAAAACGGGCGAATCCAAATGGATATAGCGAGCGTGTGCTGCTTTGGTTTCCAAAATATTTTCTGCGCCACCGAGCATCGCATAAAGCGACATGACTGAACGTTCGCGAATCGGGTCAATCGGCGGATTCGTTACTTGTGCGAAAAGCTGTTTGAAATAATTGGCTAAATGTTGTGACTGATGCGAAAGTACTGCCAGCGGCGTATCCGTTCCCATCGAGCCAATCGGGTCTTTTCCACCCGCTACCATTGGACCAATGATTACTTTCAAATCTTCTTTGGTATAGCCAAATAATTGCTGTTGCTTTAAAAGTGTTTTATCATCTAGTGCCGCATTGACTTCTTGCCCTTCGATGTCTTTCAGCTCGATCATATTCTGATCCAACCAATCGCGGTACGGATTGCGTTGGCAGATCGTTGCTTTCAATTCTTCGTCGCCAATCACGCGATTTTCATCCAAATCAGCAATTAGAATTTTACCAGGCTGTAAACGCCCTTTTTTCGTAACGGTCGATTGGTCAACGGGTAAAACACCTGCTTCAGAAGCAACAATTAGGGTATTGTCATCCGTCAACATGTAGCGCGAAGGACGCAGACCGTTTCTATCCAAAGTTGCGCCGACTACGATGCCGTCAGTAAAACAAATGGAAGCGGGGCCATCCCAAGGTTCCATCAAAATTTTATGATATTGATAAAAGGCTTTTTTATAATCTGCCATATCCTCATCGTGTTGCCACGCTTCGGGAATCATCATCATCAGAGCTGTAGGTAAGCTGCGACCGCTGAGTACCAAAAATTCTAAAACATTATCAAAATTGGCAGAATCTGACAAATTAGAACCACAAATGGGCTTCAATTTTTCCATTTCCTCCTCGGTAAATAAACCAGATTCTAACCACGGTTCTTTAGATTTCCACCAATTCAGATTACCCATTACGGTATTGATTTCGCCATTGTGGGCGATGTAACGGAAAGGCTGTGCGAGTTTCCAGCGGGGAACGGTATTGGTAGAAAAACGTGAGTGGATCAAGGCAATTGCCGTTTCGCACGACTCGTCGTGTAAGTCCAAAAAGTAGGGACGTACTTGCCAAGTGGTTAATTGACCTTTGTAAACGACCGTTTTGTAAGAAAAGGAAGTGATATAAAAGGTGTGCTTACTTTGCGGGAAAGTCTGGTGGATCTTGTGTGTTGAAAATTTACGTAGCACGTAGAGCATCCGCTCCAATTTCTTTGCATCTACTTTTTGCTTAGGTTTTACGAAAACCTGCTCCATCCGTGGTTCTACACTCACGGCAGTTTCACCTAATAATTCATTATCAGTTGGCACTTTGCGGTAACCTAATTTTTCAAAACCCAATTCGTCGATGTAGTCATTTAATAAGAAACGACATTGCTGACGTAGATTTTTTTCCATTGGAAAATGTACTACACCAACGCCATATTCACCAAAATCAGGCAATTCAAAATTGAGTTCGCGACATTTTTTTTGAAAAAAGCGATGGGGGGTTTGAATTAAAATTCCTGCTCCATCGCCCGTATTTTCTTCGCAACCACATGCGCCTCGATGTTCCATGCGCATCAACATTGATAGCGCATCCTCAATAACTTTATGCGATTTATTACCATTTAGATTAGCAATCAAACCAGTACCGCAAGAAGATTTTTCCATCTGTGGTACGTACAATCCTTTTTTAATTTGCTCCATGTTACTTGTACGATTTTAATATTGACGAAAAAATAAACGCTACGTTTATTTTTATCGAATTTCTAAAATGGGAAGATGCATCGATTTTAGTAAAAAGTGTGTGGTGTGGTTCTTCGTTTAGTACTAAACGATGCGAAATTATAAATAATAACAGCGGCACGAACGTCGACTAAGATTGGTTAGAACAGTGTTGGCTTTTTGAGAGAAACGCTAAAGGTTGGTGGTGGGGACTCCAAATATATGTATCAAATGACGCATTTCACATGCAGAAAA
>JBGCES010000549.1:0-3779 GCA_045106545.1 Saprospiraceae bacterium | reverse complement strand
TATAAAATCTAATCCTAATAAATCGTTTTTAATTATTTGCAATACGATCAAACAATCGCAAGAAATAGCGGCGAGCATTAATACTGGCGAAGATGTTGAAGAGTCAGTGATTTATCTTTCTTCTTCTATTCTTCCAATTAGACGTGTACAAATTATTCAAAAAATCAAAGCAGGAATAAAGTATAATCAGCGACAAATTATCGTAGCTACTCAAGTAGTAGAGGCAGGTGTAGATATTGATCTAGATATTGTATATCGTGATTTTGCACCATTGGATAGTATCAATCAATCAGCTGGGCGTTGTAATCGTAATGGTGGAAAAAGTAGAGGAACGGTTAAGCTCTTCAATTCTGATAAAGCTAAGTATATTTATGATGCAACTCTATTAGACATAACTCAAAGAGTATTGAATGAGTTTTCACGTATTATTTTAGAAAAAGAGTTTTACAAACTTAATCAGCGCTACTTCACGGAAGTAAGAAACGCAGTGAGCGACCAAAGTCCAATTGCTAATCAACTACTTCTGTATATGCGTACTTTACAATTAGAAAAGTTAGATAAAGAATTTGAATTAATAAAACAGGAACGCCGTCATTACGATGTGTTTGTCCCCTTTGAGCCTGCTGCTGAGGCATTATGGATCGAATATACTGGATTACAACGCGCAAAGGGAGATCGCTGGGAACGAAAAAGAGCCATTAAACGACTACGACCGAAATTACTGCAATATGTAACGCGTTTTCCACGCGATAAAAATTATGAACCAGATCCAAAAGATAAAGATAAACCACTGATATTAGTAAATGACTGGCAAAAATATTATGATCTAGAGTATGGCTTTAAGTTGGAAAAAGACGAGCCACAATCTGCATTTTTCTAAAAAACCATCATCACCATGCACCACACCATCCTCCACTTCCCCCAAATCAACCTCCAGACCCGCCAAGCCCACAAACTACGCGGTTACTTTGCCGACCAGTTTGGGCAGGAATCGGACTTGTTTCACAACCACGATGCGGCGACGGGGAAGAGTATTTATCGGTATCCGCGGATTCAGTACAAGATCGTGCGGCGGCATCCGATGGTGGTAGGCATAGGCGAAGGGGCGCAACTGCTGGTGGAGCGGTTTATGCGGATTCGGGAATTAGAAATCGAAGGGAGACGGTATCCGACGGAGCAGAAAAATTTGAAAAGTCAGGAGGTGGAAATCGGCGCGACGGAGGCGTTGGTGGAATATCGGTTTGTTACGCCCTGGTTGGCACTGAATCAGGAGAACTACCAGCGGTTTGTCCACCTCTCCCCTACCGAGCGACAAAATAAGCTACAAAGCATCTTGCGTAACAATATTTTTTCGTTTCTTAAGTCCATCCCTTACTTCGAGCAGGAACGGGTGATGGTTCATTTTCGGCAGACCACTGAGCAACAAACGTTTTTTAAAAATAAGGCGATGCAAACGTTTAGCGGCAGCTTTGTAACCAATATGCAATTGCCCGATTATATCGGTTTGGGGAAATCCACGGCGCGGGGGTTTGGAACAATTGAAAGAGTAAGTCAATAATTATAAATTGAAAATGGAGAATTGCCGCTCTGACGTGTACCTTTTTAATTGAAAATTAAAAATTAGGACTGTACAAAGTTTTTATTTGACGCTGATTCTCTATGATTTTTTCCGTAATGCTACGGAACAAGTTATGATTCAAGCGGGTCGTGAGCGACATAAGACCTACTTGAATCATAAAAATCTGCGTTTATCTGCGTCAAAAACTGTGTCTTTTGCAAAACTTTGTACAAGCCTAATTAAAAATGGAGAATTGAAAATTACCGCCTCAACGTGTACAACATGGATTTTACTGCATAAGTATGCCAGTACATCTAAAGTGAATTTTCAATTTTTAACTTTCAATTAGGTATGCATCTAAACTGAATGCTCAATTTTCCATTTTCCATTCTCAATTATCCTAACTATGCAAATCCATTTAAACACCTATGGCACTTATCTTCACGTGAAGGATCAGATGTTTGAGGTGAAGTATAAAAAAGAGAAAGAGACGCGCAAGCAACACATCGCGGCGCATAAGGTAAAGAGTATTTGGGTGGGTCAGGGCATTGCGCTTTCGTCGGAAGCGGTGAAACTAGCGCTGCGCAACAATATCGACATCGTGTTTTTGGAGTACGATGGTAAACCCATCGGCAGGGTGTGGCACAGCAAATTGGGGAGTACGACGCTGATTCGCAAAAAGCAATTGGAGGCAAGTTTGGGGACAGCTGCACTGAGTTACGTGAAAAACTGGTTGACGCGCAAGCTGCAACGGCAGTTGGATCTCCTCCAATCTTTCAAAAAACATCGTCCGCAACACCTCGCTTATCTGACGGATAGAATGGAACGCATCCAGCAGTTACAATTGGCAATTCAGACAGCGGAAGCCAAGCATTTGGATAACGTCGCGGAACAGTTGCGCGGTTGGGAAGGGACGGCGGGACGGTTGTATTTTGGTAGTTTGAGTCACGTACTGACCAAGCCGTATCAATTTAGTGGTCGCTCGTCTCGTCCTGCTCAGGATAATTTCAACGCTTTTCTCAATTATGCCTATGGCGTACTCTATAGTCGAGTCGAAAAAGTATTGATTCTGGCGGGGGTTGATCCTTACGTTGGTTTCTTGCACCGCGATGATTACAATTACAAAAGTATGGTCTATGATTTTATCGAACCGTATCGCTGCTACGCGGATAAAACGGTCTTTGGTCTATTTTCTGCCAAGCGCGTCAATCAGTCCCATACGGACGATATTACCAATGGTTTTCGGCTCAACAATACGGGTAAAGTATTGCTAATGGAAGCGTTTAACAAATACCTAGAAGAAGATCGTATCCGCTATAAAGGCAAGAATCAAACGCGGGCAAACATCATGCAACTGGAAGCGCATCAGTTTGCGCAGGAACTGCTTAATAATTGAAAATTGAAAATTATTGTGCTGACATTTGAACGCTTGCTATATAAGTTGATTGTGCAATTGTGCTGCACGTCTGATGTGCACCATTACGCAATTACACCATTTCGCAATCAACCATAAGTTGATAGCTTTCTACCCTTCAAATTTAAACCTAACTTATGATCATCTGGATAATGTATGACATCGAAGTAGATAAAGCGCGCACTAAGATTGCGAAGCACTGCAAGCAAGCGGGATTGTATCGGGTGCAGTATTCGGTCTTTTTGGGAAAAGTCGAAAGTAATGACCTAGACACTCTGCAATTACAAATTGAAGCGTTAATGAATCCCGACCGCGACCGAGTGTATATATTTCCGATGAGTAAAGACGAATTGCAAAATACTGTGCTACTCGGACAGGCATTTGACCGCAAACTGGTGACGGATCAGGTACGCGCGTTGTTCTTTTAGCCAAGTCAACTTTATCCATTAATCAACTAGATTTTCGATGAATAACTATTCGCTTACGCCCTCCAATATCATCCAGTACCTCTACTGTCCACGTTTCACCTATTTTGAGCAGGTATTGCGTATTCCACAGTACGAGGATAAATTTTACAAAGTGCAACGTGGTCGGGCGGTACATATGGAGAAGAGTCGGCAGAATGTGGAGTATTTGCGGCGGCGGATCGGAGTACAGGAAAAGTATCTCAATCAATACCTGACCAACTCGTCCCTACGCGGCGAAGTGGATGAAGTATTATTGCTGAAAGACGGTAGTATGGCGGCGCTTGATTACAAATTTGCGGAATATAAAGACAAAGTATATGATACTTATAAAACCCAGTTG
>JBGCES010000548.1:0-9225 GCA_045106545.1 Saprospiraceae bacterium | reverse complement strand
CAACCAATCAACCAATCAACCAATCAACCAATCAACCAATCAACCAATCAACCAATCAACCAATCAACATATTTTTATGCAGCATATCGGCTACACGAAAAAAGCGAAGGGATTAGACGGTTCGATCAAGGTGAAAATCTTTGATGAACACCTAGAAGATTTCGCGCAAGCGGAGGTCTTATTTTTAGAAATAAGTGGTAAGCACTTGCCTTATTTTATAGAAAAAGTCGAGGTACAAAGTGATTTAGTCGTTCAGTTTGAAGACGTAGCGGATCGCAATACCGCAGCAATGTTGACGGGCAAATCGATCTTTATGCGGGAGTCGGATCTACTAGCGGAAGAGGACAAGCAGTTGGAATTGGAGGAGTTAGAATACGCTTTTCTGACGGGTTTTTTAATGAAAGATGAGACGGTAGGGGAGGTCGGAAAAATCGAGGAAGTGGTAGAGCTACCGCAGCAGGAAATGGCGGTAGTGAGTTATCAAAATAAGGAGATTATGATTCCACTGAATGAGCAGTTAATTACAGAAATCAAGGAAAAGGAGCAATTCCTTATCGTTGATTTACCTGCGGGATTATTAGAATTGTAAATTAAATCGGAACACGGATTGAACAAGATTCAACAGATTAGCACTGATTTTTTGAATAAAATCTGCGTAAATCTGTTCGATCCTTTAAATCCGTGTTCCAATTAATTATACCGCTGCTAATTCCCGCACAGGAACGATCCAGTCATAAGTATCTTCAATGGTTGTATCGCGTAGTCCTTCAATAATTTTCTTAACCAGTGGTCCAACTTTGCGATCTTCTACTGCTGGTAAAGTCAGTGAACGGTCGTGGATTTGAATTTTGGCGACATGTGAAACAACGGCTGCTGTTCCTGTACCGAATGCCTCCTCTAACTTACCCGCATCATAAGCCTCGACAAGCTCGTCGATACTAACTTTTCGTACTTCTACTTCGAAGCCTTCTTTTTGTAAAATAGTGATGGCACTCTTACGCGTAATTCCTTTCAGGATTGCTCCATCCGTTTCGGGCGTGACTACTTTGCCATCGATGACGAAGAAGATATTCATCGTACCGACTTCCTGTACATATTTAAATTCAGCTGCATCTAACCACATAATTTGGTCAAAGCCTTTCTCTCTTGCTAATTTTGCAGGAAGTAAAGAAGCAGCATAATTACCCGCTGTTTTTGCTTCGCCTACACCACCAGCTACTGCTCGCACAAAAGTCGTTTCCGCAAGTAAAGAAACAGGTTTTGCGTAGTAAGGACCCACAGGACCAGTGAAGATAATAAAGGTGTAATTTTCTGCAGGAGCAACACCGATAAACTCGTCGTTAGCGAACATGTAAGGACGAACGTATAATGCGCTACCTGTTTTTGGTGGAATCCAGCCTTTGTCCAATGCTACTAATTGGTGAATGGCATCCATAAACATATCGCCAGGCACTTCGGGCATACACATGCGACGAGCAGAAGCGTTGATCCGAGTCACATGTTCTTCGGGACGGAAAAATAACGGTTGCCCATCGATACTCTTTGTAGCCTTCATGCCTTCAAAAATCGCTTGTCCATAATGAAGAACCATGGAAGCAGGATGAATTTGGAAGGATTCAAATGGAACAATGCGTGGGTTTACCCATTCTCCATCTTGATATTCGCTAATAAACATGTGGTCGGAAAAAGTACGACCAAATGGAATATTATCGAAATCGACATCTTTAAGACGAGATTCTTTGACGGTTTGAACTTGGATATTCTTCTTCATGTAGCACAAGGATTAAAAAATGGTAGATGTAAGCAACGCCGAAAAAATTAATGTTACAATTTTAAGTGTAGCGTTGATTGTTTCGGCAATACTAAAATGATTATTTATCAAAAATAACAATAAATCATTTGTGTGATGCACTTAACTACAATTACATTTACCATTTTTGTGGTTAATAATAATTACGGTCGAGAAAATTGGTTAGGAATATTAAATTATTTGCTAATAAAACTACAATTGAATTGGTTAATTTTTGCAATTAGCGTTTATACAAAAATATATCTTTTTCAGTATAAAAACCAATATTATTGAAATTTTCCAATAAAAATTGTGATTTTTGACATTATTTACTGAATAAACAAAACATTATTTTGAATAGTTCCTTTTTTGATTTTCAGGTTTTTTTGCCACCAACAGGTGATATTTCTGTAGTAGGACAACACCAAAAAAAGGTGACTATTCTTTGTGATTATTCGGACGATACAACTGAACAAATTGATTTTCTTCGTAAAATCATGTCTGCTGCAAAATTTGATTTGGATACTGATGTAGCGTTAATTCAACTAAAAAACCAACAAGACTGGCAATTTGTTAGTTATCAGAGACAAAGTCAACCTAAATACTGTATTTCTTTTGGGGTTACGCCCCAGCGGATGGGATTACAGTTTAATACCCAACCCTATCAACCATTTTCTTACGCTGATTGTACCTTTTTGTTTGCACATCCTTTAGCAAACCTACAGGAAAATGTTGCGTATAAAGGGGCACTCTGGAAGTGTTTGCAGCATTTATTTCTTAAAAAATAAATATTGGTATCTAAACACAGGTAATCTCAAACCGTAGAAATGCCTTTAAATATTTTACTTTGGTGTTTTTTGAAGTAAATGGTGTGATTGTGAAATGGTCAAATGGCGTTTGCCGCTCTTACAATTAGACAATTTTGTCAATCTACTTAATAGATTTATTCTAAATGAAACCTTTTCAATTTAAGCAATTTTCCATCGAACAGGATCAATGTTCAATGAAAGTAGGTACGGATGGCGTACTACTTGGAGCATGGGCAGATGTAGATAATGCAAAAAGTGCCTTGGATATTGGTACAGGAACTGGCGTGATCTCGATTATGCTGGCTCAACGCAATACAGAAGTACAAGTTGATGCAGTAGAAATAGATCAAGTGGCTTGCGAGCAAGCGCAGACGAATTTTGCCAATTCACCCTTTGCAGATCGTTTATCAGCTAAGACGATTTCTATCCAAGATTATATCCGCGAAAGCGCCACTACTTACGACCTGATCGTTAGTAATCCGCCTTTCTTTTCGGGCGGAACTTTTAGTCAAAGCCAAGAACGCAATCAAGTGCGACATACTGTCAAAATGCCACATAATGCCTTGCTGCAAGCCGCTCGACGATTGTTGAATAAAAATGGAAAATTTTGTGTGGTATTACCACTAATTGAAGGATTGCGTTTTCAAGAATTGGCGGAACAAGTAGGATTATTTACCACAAAAATCACGGAAGTAAAGCCCAAAGCTGAGAAAAGCGTAGAACGATTACTTTTACAAATGGAATGGCAAGAGAAAACCTTGCAAAAAAATCAACTTGTTATCCAAAAAGACGCGCGCAACGATTGGACGGAAGAGTATATTCAGCTGACTGGTGATTTTTATTTAAAAATGTGAGTAGGTGTTAGTAATCAGCATTCATTCATCGCCCCAAACTACCGTTTATTCGCATCTTTGAACGCCTGATTTAATTCTTTAAAATCTAATTTCCCTTTAGTTGTTTTTAAGTAATCAACAATCACTAATGCTTTGCGCAAGCGGGTATCAGTGTTTTTAGGTTTAGCAACTATATAGAGTAAGGAACGTTGTTTTCCTAAAGTTAGCGCGTGGAAATATTTACTTCCTTCATCATCCATTTCCAGCAAAGCCTCTATTTCTTCCGGAACTGGAATACCATATTTACTTTTGTCTTTCTCTAACTGGACATTTACTTCTTCACCGATTCCGACATCTAATTGCTTACGTTTCTCTTTACTTACGGTAAGGTAATAATCGCCCTTCCCATCAGGCATCAAACCGCCTTGAAACTTAATCGCATGATTAAGATGACACACTACGCGCCGATTTTTTCCTTCGATTAATTGTTCAGCAATCGTTTGCGGAACGATAATACCAGTATAAAAAATGTCAGTATAAATTTCTTCTATTCGAGTTTTAAAGCTTAAAGGTTCATTCATATTAGATGATAGTTTATTTAGCTAGACTTAGGTTAGCCACGCCGAAATAATTAATTAAACGATTTAGAAATGAGTATTTTTTGTACTATTTGAAAAATATAGAAAAAATGGTCCCCGAAATTCTTCCCCGAATCAAGTTCGGGGCAGGCAGGGGCAGGCTAATTCTAAATCTTAAGTGTTTAATTAATTATTGCGGCAATACTTAAAGGTATAATTTTACTTTTTAATTCAAATGTTAAATATTTCAGAAAAAGAGGAGCGTTGAGATAAATTACTAGCGCGGTATTAAAATAAAGCCTATCTTTGTGTTGTTCTTTTCAGAGCAAGTTCTATATTAGTAATACAATCCGTGTGTTGAGTTTTCGTACTTAGTTAGTTTTATTTGGCTCTCCAGTTCTCAAATATTCCAACCTTACTTCGTTCAGTTCTCTATTCAATTTTTGTCTTGCTAATCTTAGCGATTCGTTTCGTTAAGTCATACCCTTGGTATGTCCTTTTGTAAAGCATTCTTTTGATAGTTCAAAAGCTTTATAAATGGAAACAGGATAATGTAGTTTATTAATCTGTACTTCTTCTCTAGTCTAAGTTTATCTAGTATCAGCAGAGTTGTTCATTTTTAATTTTTCATGTCCTCTCATGATGATCTATTGATATTATCATCATTTTAATTTGTGTTTTTTTATTTCTAAATTATATTTAACAATGAATATCTTTGTTGCAAAATTAAACTTTGACACGCATGAAGACGATTTGCGTGCAGCTTTTGAAGAATACGGTGAGGTTGACTCCGTGAAAATTATCATGGATAAATTTAGCGGTCGTTCTAAAGGATTCGGATTCGTAGAAATGGCTGACGAAGTTGAAGGTCAAGAGGCTATCAATGCCTTAAACGATACCGATTTAGACGGTCGTACTATCGTAGTAAAAAAAGCTGAACCACGCGAAAATCGCGGAGGCGGTCGTGGTGGATTCAACCGTGGCGGTGGCGGCGGTGGTGGTTACAATCGCGGCGGTGGCGGCGGTGGCGGTTACAACCGTGGCGGTGGCGGCGGTGGTGGTTACGACCGTTACTAAGCACTAACTCGAAACAGCTTTTAATTGGTAGTAATACCAACTAGAACTACTGCATAATTGAATTAATATTTTCTGTTATTATCGATAAAGGAATTTATTTCCACAAAAAGCGTGTTGTCATCTACGGATGATAACACGTTTTTTTATTTTACGTTATTCGTTACTTTATGCCTTCTCATCAAAAACATCGCGGACAACATCCTCAAGACGCTGCATTATTTGGTGTAAAACGACAACCAGATATTTGTCAAGCCGTTAGTGATTTATCTTGGTTACTATCGCGGGGTTATGCTGAAAAAAGTAGTGTCAAATTAGTAGGCGATCGTTTCCGATTTAAAGAACGGCAACGAAAGGCACTTAGTCGTATGGCTTGTACAGAGAACCAGCAAATAAAAAGAAAAGGTAAAGCATTAATCGACAATGACTTAAAAAATAAAAATATCATTATTGACGGTTTCAATATACTCATCTCTCTAGAAGCAGCCTTATCAGGTGGAATTATTTTATCTTGTCAGGATGGTTGTTTTCGAGATATTGCCAGTATTCATGGCTCTTATAAAAGCGTGATGGAAACGCCAACAGCCATAGAACTCATGGGGCAAGCAATGCTTGATTTAGAAATTAAATCCGCCGACTGGTACCTAGATTCACCCGTTTCTAATAGCGGTCGATTGAAAACTGTACTCCGCGAATTTGCGGAAGCGAATGCATTAAATTGGCAAATCAATCTTGTTTTTAACCCTGACACCGTTTTAGCAAAATCAACCGAAATCGTGGTCAGTTCTGACAGCTGGATTTTAGATGAGTGTCAGCAGTGGTTTAATCTGTCGCGTTATTTGATTGAAAGATATATTCCAGCGGCAATAATATTAGATTCAGCAAATGAATCATAAAAACAGTATATAGTATTTTAGATTTCTATGAAAAAGCTATTAAAACTCCTGCTCGTTCAATAATTTCTATTCTGAGGTTTTAACAGTATTTTAAAACAATATTTTGTGTCATTCACGTTTTAATACCGTCTTAAAAGTAAATCAAACACTAAAAAACTATTTTCTAACAGCCACAACGCACTGGCGTTGTATCAAAATCGAAAAGACATGAAATTATTAAAAATTGCTTTCTTATTAAATATGTTCTTAGTTTTTGCCGTCACTTCTACCTTCGCTCAAGTTGAAAAAACGCGTATTTACGATAAGGATAAAACGGAAAAAGTAGCGAAAAAATCAGATAAGGAAACTGTGAAGTACGATCGTAAAAAGCAACTAGAATCGACTCAAGCCAACCGTAAAGCTGCACAAGCTGATCGAAAAGTTGAAATCAAAGATCGTAATGCTGATCGCAAAGTTGCACAAAAAGAAAAAGTAAAAGGACGCAAAGCAGCTGCTAAAGATCGTAAGGTTATCCAAAAAGAGCGCAAGAAAGGAATGAAAAAAAGCGAGTTGCAAAAACCTAATCATAAGGCAAAAGCAAAAAAGTCAACAATTGAAACAGGAAATAATCGGTTTTAAATAACTGATTATCAATAGAATAAAAATAGCGCTAGTCAAACTGAATTTGACTAGCGCTATTTTTTTTTAAACTTTTGTAATTACAAACTAACAACTGCACAAGTAGTTCAAACCTTACAATTCATCTTCTCGCAACTTAATTTCTAATACAAAAAATGCCTCCATCATCGCCTCGGTCATCTGTTCACGTTTGATTGATGGAATGACGTTCTTTTGGATGTGAACTTCTAATACGCCTTGATGAAGATTAAAACGGTAGCCCACATCTTTTACTTTCCAACCTGCCGTGCTATCCTGCATCTTAGAACGCAGACGCAAATTGTCACTAAAAATCTCACCAATTCGCTGCGTCATATCTTTAGGAAACCGCAATTGTAAATAAACCCGATCTTGATCGCGATAAAGCTGTACTTTTTCCTCCGCTGCTTCGGATAGGTGAACGCCACCAACTGGTAGAGCGGTTACATAAGACTGAGCAAAAGCAGATAAAATTAACATCGATAATAAAACGGATAACAAAAAAGCTTTCATAACGCAGCGAGTTTTTATAGTGAATAAAATGAAATAGGAAAAGTATTTCAAAGCGTATATCCATCTAACTCCAAGGCGTATGCCAATTTTTAACTGTTTGATTATCAGCTGGTTATATAAATTTGTTTTTCATTTGCTGTGCGAAAATGAACAGTTGCTGTACGATTTTAAGACAAAATGGGTTGATCTTGCATTAAATACTTATCGCTGCAAAGTGATTCGTTCACTATACTGAATGCTACCGTCGAGTGTACTTATTTTGATAAAATACACACCAGTTGCTAAATCATTCAAATCTAAATTGCCCTCTGCCAATTGTTTGGTTTTGACCAATTGACCCGCTGAATTAAAAATTTCAACATTTTTGCTGTCCGTTCCATTCTGAAAATAGAGCATACCCGTTGTTGGATTTGGGTAAACTTGTATCTCTTTGTTCTCTTGTTTTAAATTAATCACAACAAGGGGTGAATAAGAAAAACTGCCATCCGTGTCAACCATTTTCAAGCGGTAATAAAGTTGCGGAACTTGCCTTTTGGCAGCCTGCAAATCAGTGAAGTCAAAGTAACTTTGGTCGATTTCAGGATAGATTTTACCAATTGGTTGAAATGCCTTCCCATCTAGACTGCGCTGAATTTCAAAGAAAGAAAAATTTGTTGCTTCGCCAATTTCCCAATCTAAATTCACTGCTTGATCTACCAATTCACCCGAAAAATCAAACAACTCAATCGGCAAGACAATCACTGCATTTTCGGACATCAAAATCATCGAAGTGTAGGGCTGTAAATTGACAGAACTAGTATGCGTATTGCCATAAACATCGGTATAAGTGTCATCCAGCGGAAACGATTGACTCGCAGTAGTTGGATTATACAAAAAGCGAAAATGATATTCTGGATTGGTCGGCGTAATCGCTACTTTTCGCAGATTAATATTATCCAACCACGTCTGTTCATTATTTTCATAAAACAAAAAATCCAGCCGTGGAATATCATCTGCTTCCGTTATTTCAAAGAGGTGTTGCACTTCTTGACGGGCATTCGTTAAAAAGTAAGTAGGTCGCGTTGCCACATTGGTGTAAGGTGAGCCATCGCGCCGAAACAATAAATCGTAGGCAGTATTATTTACGCCTTTGATGGAGTAATTGAGCAGATAAGTTTCACCAATTTGTACCGCTGGCAAACGTTCCGATATGCCTAAAATGTAAGAATCGCTATTGGGAGTAGTAGAGGTGAATTCGTGTTGTAAACAGCCCGCATCTAGTTGATTAGTTACCCGACTTTGGGTGTAATTTCCTTCTGGTCCCCACACGCCCCAATTGCTGTCGTCTGTATCGAAGTTTCCGTTGCTTAATAAGTTGTTAGTCAGGTAGTTATCGATAGCAAAAGCAGAAATGGTTAAGGGTGAAATGCCACTGTTTTCGTCGTGGGTATGCGTATCATTCCAGCGATCCAAATTAAAACTTTCACGTGACCAGGTACCATCGGGATGATGTACCCGTCGAATAGTACCCGTCGGATTTAAGGGACGACAATAGTAGTTGTTATTCCAATTGCCAAATTGATTCACATCATCCAATAGCGTATAAATTTCTGCTACTAAAGCATCTACTTCAGTAGCAAAAAAGATATTATTGGTCAGGTCTAAATTCCTAATAGAATTAGCTGCACTAGTGTTATAATTCGTTGCCGTAAACTGGCTAAATGAGCCACCAAAGATCGTATTATTGGTAAAGTCAACATCCTGTACAGAGCGAAAAGCGATCGCTTCTCCACGAATGTGTCCTACACTATTATTATTGACAGTGATGCCCGTACAGCCACCGTTTAAGTGAATACCATAAGCGTAGTAATTATCAGGTGTATCCGTTCCATCTGCATTTCCCATTCCATTTACTACAATGTTATTCAAAACTTGTCGCCCCGAATTGTCGCCATCATAGGTATGAATGCCACCGCCAGAGGTCTTGACTAAAAGGAAATTATCAATATAATTTTCTTCAATAATGATGTCATCTCCATGAAAATAAAGCGCGTCATAACCCGTATTTTCAATTATATTATGTTTGAAAAGGGAATTCGGAGCGTTGATATAAACCCC
>JBGCES010000547.1:0-9288 GCA_045106545.1 Saprospiraceae bacterium | reverse complement strand
ATAGATTTTTGAAAAATGGAGAACCCATACCTGATATGGAGTATCATGGGAGGTGAAGAGAATGCCAGTTCGAATAATGTCTAAAATAGACTAGTACTAGGCATATGTGTAGTAAAACAGTACAGATTACAACTATGATTGGTTCTGAAATGGAACTGAATGAAAATCAGCAAAAAAAAAACAATGGATATCAAATTGTCAAAGGAAATATCATATCAAACAAAGGAGGAGTTTAATTCATTGTTGTCTCTCATACTTGCAGAGACGAAATCTCTTAATCTCAAAAGGTATATAGACAGGGCAATTGTAGGTCGTGAAATTAGACCACAAACATGGAATGGTGAATATTTGAATGAAAATGAAAGGAAAATCTATAGACTTGATGGGACAAACTATACTTCAACAAAAGGAGAAGAAAACTATTATGGCAATTGGAAAATAGTAAGAGAAGAACAGCAGACTGATAATGGTAAACTTTTCTTTAGTGACTACCTAATAAGATTCAAAGAGCCTGGTATATTCTCGCATATAAATTTCGAGATTCAACAAGAAATACAAGAGACAACTCAGATCAGGTTCGATTGGTCTAAACCTAAAATTCAGGCAAATAATACCCATTCAAGAATTATTAAATCAACGGTAGAATATGGGGTGGTATCCGCATTTGAAGACATCAATCCAATTAATGCTAGATATACAATTAAGATTAGGCAGGTCAGGTATCATCCAATAGATACGAGTTTTAAGTTGCTCAATTTCGCTGCAATAAGAAATACCAAAAGAGCATTTTTTACGGAACAAGAAGATTTAAATCCAATATTGGAAAATGGGGAATTTAAACATAAAGGAAAATTGACTGGAACTATATTCCATTACAACAACTGAGATGACCAACGAATTAAAAAATCAGATTATTGAGCATTTGCATTGGCTAGGAGAGCAAATTGGCAATGAGGTTGAAATAGTTGATAAACTGAGTTCTAATAAGGGCAATTATAATAGACATTTCACAAGAACAAGTCAATTTACTTTTGTGATCGAACATTTTGGAGTGGCATTTAGTGGGGCAATGGCTAGAATATCTGGAAAGCATATACACTTCGAGTTTAAGACAGACCTAATTAGCAGAATTGAGCGAAAAGAAGATTTGCTGGAAATAGAATTGATGCTCGATATAAATACAAGTAGATTAATTCTCTTTCAGATTTTAAATTAGTGAGAATGATTTGGCTACTTTTCTTAAAGATTAGATAAATGAAAAAGAGTAAGAAATTAGCACTAGATTACGCGTAAATAGTTAATCCTAAACCCATGATCAACTTCCAAAAAATAGCCAACGCTCTAGCAGCCCACCCCGACATCTGGCTCGCTCGCGCCCAAATCCTCCCCGCTGCAACTGCCGCTCAAATCCAACGCGCAGAAGAGCAGCTAGGCGCGCCTTTACATCCCGAAATCAAAGCCTTTTATGAATACCACAACGGCGTAGCCATTCAGTGGATGTATAAGAAATCGGATCGCTTTCAAGCGCGAAAATATGACGTGGATACTTCCGAATTACCATTTTGGATGGATTTGTTTGGCGGAGACTTCCTGCCGTTTGATGGCAAAATTATTATCAATCCGATTGGAGAAGTTTTTGTCCGTAGCTATGATGAAATTGAGGAATATAGCGACTTTTCGCCCGAAATTGCCTATCGGGAATACATCGAAATGCCTGACCTACCCGTTGCGGGGGCATACACATTTGGTGAGCGTCAATTTACCTCGCAGGAGGCGTTTCATCAGCAATTGCGTTTGTTTGATTTTAGTAGTTTAGATGATGGAACGCTGATGTTGTTTGAACCCCAAAAGTCCGATCCCGATATTTTATATACAGAAGATCACTGGCAAAATTTTGAACCTAAATTGACACTATCTTTATCGAAATATTTGCACCACATCGCGTACAATTTTGGCTGGCTGGGCTGGTCGGGTTATCAAGGATTGAGGCGGGGATATTTTAAGGGGGCTGCACCCGCGCCGAGTCATTTTGATGTGGAAACGCGGTTGGCGGAGTTGATTGAAAATAACAAGTTTTATGGCGATCTGCGAGCGCATAAAAAGTAGTGTTGAGTAGTAGTGTAAATCCGTTGGTGCTAAGTAGATAGACGTTAGAATTTAGACAATAACAAAATATAGTATGCTGATTATCAGCGATTTATGTTTTGATTAAATATGTAGAACTACTTAAGTGTGATGTTTACTAAACCTTCAAGGTTTAGTAAACATAAATCCAATACATAAAATAATGAAAATACTATTTGTTTGCAGCCGCAACGAGTGGCGAAGCCGAACTGCAGAAGCCATTTTTAAAAATAACGGTTTGCACGAAATTCGCTCGGCGGGTACGGCAAATACTGCGCGGATTAGAGTGAATCAGAAAATGATCAACTGGGCAGATTTGATTCTAGTGATGGAAACGAAACACAAGAAAATTATCCGCAGTAAATTCGATTTGAATTTTTCTGATGTAGAATTAGAAGTCTTGGATATACCCGATGACTATGAATATATGGATGAGGAATTAGTGGAAATATTGGAGGTTAAATTGAGTGATTTGTTTGGGAATAAATAATAAATAAGCTATGATAAAAGCCGTAATTATCGACGACGAACCTGACGCGCGGAGCGGACTTCGTGGGCTACTCCGTCAAGTAGATGCACCCATCGAAATCGTAGGCGAAGCAGGCGATATTCCTGCTGCACAACGCCTGATTTTGCGTACCGATCCCGACTTGATCTTTTTGGATGTGCAATTGCAGGAAGGAACGGGGTTTCATCTGCTCGCGCGGCTGCCTGACTTGACGGCAGAAGTCATTTTTGTAACTGCTTACGACAAATACGCCATCCAAGCCTTTCAAATGGCAGCTTTTGGTTATTTGCTCAAGCCGTTGCAAATCAGTGAGTTAGAAGAATTACTAACGCGTTATGAAGAACGAAATGCGAATCTGAAAACGAAAGATCGTAATCGTATTTTAGTAGATAATAGCAATACCGAACAGCAGAAAAAGATTGTTTTGAGCAATGTGGGTGGCTTTCGCGTAGTGGATTTAAGTGATATTATTTATTTGCGGGGCGAGATCAATTATACGCGTTTCTTTTTAAAAAATGGAGATACGGTCATGGTCAGTAGAACCTTACGCGACTACGAAAATATGCTCTCTGAACTTGGATTTTATCGTTGTCATCAGAGCTTTTTACTAAACCTCGCTCACGTCGTAGAATACCGCAAAGGAGAGGGTGGTTTGGCAATTATGTCCAATGGTGATGGTCTGGATATTTCGCGACGGCGGAAAGCGGATTTTGTGAGTAAATTTTTGGGTTAATGGAGCACAGACACTCTTGTCTGTCAAGTCGTCTACGTGATAGACAGACAGGAATGTCTGTGCTCCAAATTAAATCCCCAACTGCTTCTCCAAATCCCGAATCTGATATTCCAAACGCGGACGAAAAACGATTTCTACCCGCCGATTCATTTCTTGTCCACTGCGATCTTCATTGGACGCTTTAGGTGAAAATTCGGCTTGACCTGCCGCAACGATTTGATTACCGCTCACACCATACTGATCGATTAATACCTTAGCAACTTCTGCTGCTCGACTGGAACTAAAATTCCAATTATTACCGCGCGAGCGACTGCTTCGATTGTCACTATGACCAACGATCCAAATTTCCAATTCTGGATGTGATTGAATCACCGCAGCGATGTTACTCAACAGTGCTCGACCTGCGGAGCGTACGCGCGTTTCGTTGGGCGGGAAGTTATTTTTTTCTGGAATGACGACGTGAACACGTCGATTTTTAGTCGTAACGCTAACATCCATAAATCCTAATTTGGATTGAATATCACGACTTAAAATATCAAGTTGAACAGCATTTTTAGACAAAAGATCCCGCAGTTGACGCAGTTGCGCATCGCGGCTGGCTATTTGTTGATCTTTCGCTGCTAGCGTCTGATTCAGCCCTTGGGTCGTATTTTGTGCAGTACTTTGACTATTGCGTAGGCGATCTTGCAGCGCGTCTATCTTCTCTTGAAACTGCATTTGAGATTCTAATAGACTCACTCGACCCCCTTCCGCAGTGGCTAAGCTGATGCGCAGGCTGTCTATTTGTTGTTCCTGTAGATTGATTTGGACTGCGTATTTTTGCTGCTGTATCTCGAAGGCATCATTGGCTGATTGGATTGCAGCAAGATGTTTTTTATTACTAATACAGCTAATTTGTGTCAATAAAAAAAGCAAAAGGATAGCAGTTGGTAGTTGGATCTGTTTATTCATAGTTCAAAAAAGCAATTGAAAATAATCGCAAAGATACCATGAAAAAATAACTTCCCTTTTTTAAATGACAATTTTTATGAGTTAAGAAGAGTTACATATTTTTTTTAACAGCAAATACGGTGTAAGTCGCTCTTCATGAACGCTTTGCCACAATTAGACAATCAGGCAATTTTGTCAATCTACAGCTACAAATATCTGATTTTCAGACTTTTACATTTTAAATTTCACTTACCTCTTCTCCATCATAAATCGAAGTGCCTTTTTTACCCCTTTCCATTCCGATTCTATAATCGAAAAAACGACCGTATCGCGATAACTCCCATCTGCATCAATTCGATGATTACGCAGCACGCCATCTTGCTTCGCGCCAAGGCGTAAAATAGCGCGGCGCGATGGATGATTGTGCCAATTGGTACGAAAAATCACGGCGATACAATTCAATTGCTCAAAGGCATATTGTAAAAGTAGATGTTTACACTCCGTATTCACACCCGTCCGCTGATAAGATTTTGCATACCAAGTATAGCCGATTTCTAAACGGCGATTTTTCGTATCGGCATTACAAAGACGGGTTGTACCAATTACTTTTTTCGTATCATTATTTATTACTACAAACGGAATGCCTTCTCCGCGCACGTGTTCTGCTAAAGCCGTATTTAGATAAGCATCAACGCGTTCGGTATTGGGAACGGAAGTGTACCAGATGTCCCAAAGATCGCCATCAGCGGCGGCGGTGAGTAGGGCAGGTTTGTCGCTGAGTTGTAAAGGACGAAGAGTCACTTTCTTGCCTCGAAGTGTAGTGGGAGATAGCCAGTTATTCATGCGTTGAGCTTTAATAAAAAGAGAAGTAGATAGATTTAGTTAATTGAAGGAGTGATCAGAAGTGCTTGTTTATCAAGTTAATTTCATTCCATCATTCCATCATTGATTGTATCTATCACAAATACGTTCCATCAAAACTAAACGGCAAAATATCTTTTCCACTTTTAAAAACAAAAATTTCTCCGACCTCTCCGCGCAGTAATACCTGCATCGGTTGCTGGTAACGCTGTTCCGTTTCGCAAATGACTTGCCGACATGCGCCACAGGGGGCAGCAGGTTGTTGAATCACTTGCGCTGGATTTTTTATCGTAATGGCGATGCTTAGGATGGGCACATCGGGATATTGGGAATGTGCCGTTGCCAATGCTACCCGTTCTGCGCACAAACACATTGGGTAAGCAGCATTTTCTTGATTTGCGCCACTTAATACGACCCCATTTTTTAACAAAATTGCTGCACCAACGTAGAAGTTAGAGTAAGGCGCGTGCGCTCGACCGAGTACATTAACCGCTTCCGCTAAAAGAGATTGTAAAGTTGCAGGTAGCTGTTCTGGGGAGTCATAAGATGTAAAAGAAGTTGAAAAATGGCGTTCCTTCATATTGTTAAAATTAGTAGAAATGATTAACGTTATTTATGAATTTTTGTTAATTTGACCTTTATAAATGGTATGACTCATGACGTTTTCTACATTTCAATTGTTCTACAAGTTACTCATTAAAGGTACATTATGTTGCGTTTGTGCGACATTTCTATGCTTCGCTAATTCACTCCCCGCACAGTCTGTGCTAAACGGGAGCTGGAAAGGAGTGATTACCCAAGATGATGGTGGTTATCGCGCTCAATACGACTTTGAATTATATTTTAACGTAAGTGGCAAAGAAATCACAGGGCGCAGCTACGTAACTGTAGATGATATTTATTGCGAAATGAAAATAGAGGGAATCGTAGAAAATGGTATAGTCGTAAGTATCAAAGAAACTAAAATGGTAGATAGCGAGCAAGTCGAAGGTATGGAGTGGTGCTATAAAAAAGTAGTTTTAGAACTAGAGGAAGAACAAAATAAATTTAAACTAACGGGGCGATGGGAAGGGATAACTTCTTTTAGTAACTGTGTGCCAGGTGAGGTTTTATTACAAAAAATCGTTCCTCGCGCCTGATTTTTTTACTTTCGCGACGCGAAGGTTAAATTGTTGAATTGTTGAATTGTTTAATATGGTAAATGATTGACATTCAGCTACTTATTTCGGATAATCGTATCTTCATTAATATTTTAACCTAAATATTTCAACCCATCACATGTCTTCTATCCTAATTAAAAACGCTCAAATTGTTAATCGTGGTAAAATTACTGCGGGAGATATTTACATCAAAAATGGTCGCATTCAAAAGATTGGTGGCACTATTGACGTACAGGCGGATCGTGAAATTGATGCAACGGGAAAACACGTAATACCTGGTATTATTGACGATCAGGTACATTTCCGCGAACCAGGTCTGACCCACAAAGCAAATCTATATACCGAACCTCGGGCAGCAGTCGCAGGTGGCGTAACTTCTTACATGGAAATGCCGAACACCAAACCGCCTGCTATCACGCAAGCATTATTGCAAGATAAATATGATATAGCTGCACAGTCTTCCTTGGCAAATTACTCTTTCTTTATGGGCGCTTCCAATGATAATTTGGAGCATGTATTGAGAACGAACCCCCGCGATGTTTGTGGGATTAAAGCCTTTATGGGGAGTAGCACTGGGAATATGTTGGTGGATGATCCTGGCACACTAGATGGTTTGTTTTCGAAAGTACCCATGTTGATCGCTACGCATTGTGAAGACGAAACGACAGTCCGCCGTAATGTTGCAGCCGCCATCGAAAAATACGGAGATGATATTCCGATCGCGCAACATCCAATTATCCGTGATGTGGATGCTTGTTTGATTTCTAGTAGTTTTGCGGTAGAGTTAGCTAAAAAATATAATACACGACTGCACATTCTACATATTTCTACCAAAGACGAACTAGATTTATTTGATAACTCTATTCCTTTAGCAGAAAAGCGCATCACAAGCGAAGTCTGTGTGCATCATTTATATTTTAATGCGAGTCAGTACGCTACGCTGGGCACACAGATCAAATGTAATCCAGCCGTTAAAGGTGCAGAACATCAAGCAGCACTATTTCCAGCATTATTAGATAATCGCTTGGATATTATCGCAACCGATCACGCGCCACATACTTGGGAAGAGAAGCAAAATAAATATTTGCAAGCGCCATCTGGTGTTCCATTAATTCAACATACATTGAATGTGATGTTGGAATTCTACCATCAAGGCAAAATTAGCTTAGAACGTATCGTTGAAAAAATGTGCCACGCACCAGCCATTTGTTTTGAAATTGATCAACGAGGATATTTGGATGAAGGTTATCATGCGGATCTAACGATTGTTGATGTAGAAAAAGAATGGACGGTAACGAAAGAAGGACTAGAGTATAAATGTAATTGGTCGCCTTTTGAAAATCATACCTTTAAGGGACAGGTCGTCAGTACGATTGTTAGTGGACACCTGGCGTATCATGAAGGTCAGTTTGATGAATCTAAAAAAGGGGAACGTTTATTATTTAATCGCAGTTAATAGTTATTTAGCTTTTTTAGAATCAGGAGTCAGGGTAAACGTACTTGACTCCTGATTTTTTATTTTCACCTTACCCTGTCACAGATAATATAAATAAAACAATTACGCATTTTCATATCGGTACGGAATTTGTCTAAGTATATAAAAAAATAAGAAACGACACTTATAGAAGTTCCTCCAGCATTATTCCCTCTCTGCTCTTCTTAATTGTTATTTATTTTTCTTCCCTCTATCCTCCAACTCAACCCGAGAAATTTTATTTCTTATCCCCCTCCACGTTTATCGTGACCCCTTTTCAATTTAGTTTCTCTATATAGATAGATAAAAACTATTTTATACATCTAAAATATTCTCAATTTATAAAGTAGTTATATAAGCTGCACTAACATGATTTCCAGACGAACACATATGTAATCGTTTTGAAATAACATCATGATTTTGAACGCTTATACTCCCCGTTTTAAAGTATAAAAGTTAGACAGCAATATCCAAATATCTTTTCTTACTTATTGTAAATATCTGATTGACAGGTGTTTACCCGTACTGGTTTTTTCATTACTAGATTTATTCTTCCTAGAATCAACTTTTTATTATCAACACAAAAGCAGTTATCGTGAAAATTTTTACACTAAATCGAACGGACGATGGTCCTCGTTCTGTACATTGGAAAAAACCATTAGGGATGGCTCGTTGCTTCCTCCTAATGGTTTTTGTGTTTTGTATGACGGGCTGGGTACAAGCTATGGAAGATGTTTCCGTAACCCAAATGACTAGCAATACACAGGCTCGTATTGATGACGTAGTAACCTTAACGATTACCGTTGCTAATGACGGTACAACGGACGTCACTGGTTTGCAAATAACGAATGCTATTCCTGTGGGAACGATGTATTCTACGCACAATGCACCAGCAGGAACTACATACGATCAAGGTACTGGCATCTGGAATATTGGCTCGGCATTAGATCAAACTACTGCCTTGTTGACCTTAACTATTGATGTTTCTATCTTACAAGAAGGAATTATCTTTAGCCGTGCTGAAGTCACCGCTATGACTGAAACGGATACAGATTCTACGCCGAACAATGGTCGCAATACAGAAGACGATTTTGCGGAGGCTTGTGTTTCCGTACCCATTCCGTTTTGTCCTACTCTTGAAGATACGATTACTTTGATGGCTCCTCAAGGGCTGACGAGTTATCAGTGGTTCTTGGATACGGGTAGCGGCGCTACTGCTATTGTTGGGGCAAACACAGATTCATTAGATGCCGTAGAAGCAGGAATTTATACGGTGACGGCAGATAATAATATGTGTCCGAGTGGCGAATGTTGCCCGATGATTCTAGAAGAATACTGTCCGAGTAGTTTAGGAGATTTTGTGTTTTACGATCTTAATCAGGATGGAATTCAAGACCTCAATGAAATGGGGGTAGAAAATGTAAAAATATATTTACAAACTGCTGTGGGTGTAATTCTTGACTCTGTATTGACCGACAATACAGGGTTTTACGAGTTT
>JBGCES010000546.1:0-16130 GCA_045106545.1 Saprospiraceae bacterium | reverse complement strand
AATCCCCTCCAACACCGAACTCTTCCCCGATCCATTCACCCCAATCAATACCACGGGCAGCGGATTCCCCTCTTCATCAAAAGGCAAATCCATTTTTAAATGCTTAAACCGCCGAAAATTCTCAAATTCTAATTGTTTGATGTACATATTCTGATGCTTCTTTTTTTCAAAGATAGGAAATTGATTATTATCTGTGGATAAATTATTTCTAATTCACTAACGCTTTATTTTGTATGGAGGTTTTAAAACAAAACTTCTCCTTTTTCCCTACCTTTGCCCCAACAAAAAAAACACCCCACAAACTCACCCACTAATCTGCCAAAAAATCGGCAGTCAATTCCCTTTTTACCACCCATTTTTAGAAAGATAGACTACAAATTTAGTATTCAAACCCGTTTAACTCCTCCCTAAGTTTTCCCCTCCATTCGTTGCTCACTAAGGATACTCGACAAGATTTCTAACACGTTCATTATCTAAACCTTTTCCATGAAAAGTAACACTAGCTATTTGCCTGTTTTGATTTTGCTCTTTTTGCTAAATACCAATTTCGCCACTGGTCAATCCGCAATCATAAAAGAGAAGGTAGAAAAGATGCGAACCATTTATCACTTTCCGCCACCGATGAATGATCCTAGTTTTCCATTCAAAACGGTAACGATAAATTCGGATTCGCCTGAGTGGGCAAAATTGCTATACAAAGTGAATCCCAATATCGCTCAGATTCGGGAATTATATTTTCAGTGGCGTGCCGCAAATCCGACGATTAAAAACGGGCATACGCGTAACTTTAGAAAATTATCGGGCTACCTCGCCCAGCATGATTATGTCAACGAGGCGGGTTTTATCGACATTCCTACGAATGAAGAAGTAAAAGCTACCAGCGCGCAAATTCTTGCCGACCGCTCGAAATTCAAACGCCAAACGGCGAAAAGTGCAAATAATACGACTTGGCAACTCCACGGACCCAACGTGATGATGGAAAAAGATGGCGTATTAGCCAATCGCCACATTAATATCTATTCGCTCACGCAATGTCTGACCAATATGGATGTGCTCTACTGTACTTCCGAGTCGGGCGGAACGGTTTTTAAAACGACGGATCGGGGCGATAATTGGTTTAGTATTTCAGATAATTTGCTTACCAGTATGGGCTCGCGCAATATCGAAGTTGCGCCTTCTCATCCAGATACAGTTTACTTATGTACGCGCGATGATATTTGGAAAACGTCAACAGGTAATGATGATTGGGTATCCATTTATGACGAATATAAAAGTGAGAATCGCACGCTGATTATTCATCCAGCTAGTTCAGATACCGTATTGGCGGGTGGCGATAATGGCATTCTTAAAACAACGGATGGCGGAGCAAATTGGACGAATCCACTAGCGGGTAAGATCTTCGATTTGCGTTACAAGCCGGGCGATACGCAGACCATTTATGCCTTAGTGGATAACCCAACGACCAAGCAATGTGATTTTTACAAATCTACCGATGGCGGCAATACTTGGACAGTTCGCGCAACTGGTTGGCCCAACGAGACGTCCAATAGCACCAAAGGTGGTAAAATGACCACTTCTGATGGGAATCCAGCTGTTATTTACGCCTTTGTGGGCGCAACTTGGACCAATTCACCCGAAGGCGTAAACGCAAAAATTCTAAAAAGTACCGATTCTGGCGAAAGCTGGACAACAGTGGTGGATTATGATAATAGCTTTGGCATTAATGACGGACAGGGCTATTACGATTGGGATATTGAAGTATCAGATACGGATGCAAATATCGTTTACGGTGGAACGCAAAACCGTTGGGTCACTTTTGATGGATTCCAAACGATTGCGAAAAGCGGTGGTAGTTTAGGACATTCAGATGTACAAGAAACACTTTTTAATGGTAGTGATTTATGGGTTGCAAATGATGGTGGGATTATCCAATTTGCGGATGAAACTTTTGAAAGTTACACACCTAAAACGAATGGTATCAACGCGATCAGCTATTGGAGTTTTGATCAAGGTTGGAACAAAGACGTGACTTCTGCTACGCATTATCACAATGGAACTTCCTTTACCAATGAAGATTATAGCACGGCTACGGCTTACAGTTTGGGTGGGGCAGAACCTTCATTTTCATTAGTCGAGCAGCCGAATGGAAATCGGGTGGTTTCTAAAGGTTACGGTTCGGTCAATGGTTACAAATTACCAAATTCGCCAAGCGAAGCGTATCGCCGTTTTGAATATAATTTAACACCCAACATCCATAGTTACGGTGGTAATAATGTCGCAATTGACTTTCGCGCTAATCAAACGCATTATTTAGGTGCGGAAAATGATTTGATGAAATCGGATGATTTTGGTGTAACCTGGTCGAGTATTTATTCCTTTCCCTTGGAATCAGAAAAAGTATGGGATGTGGAATTGACGCGTGCCAATCCAGACGCGATTTTCATCTCTACTATCGATAATTCGGGTGGAAATATCTATCGTTCTTTGGATGGCGGTCAGTCGTTTACTGAAATTATATTGCCGAGTCAATTCAATAACCCCAAAGTGATGAATATTTCCGTTTCTAACGAAGATGAAAATATTTTCTACGTCATGGGCGATCGTTGGGGTATTAAAATGGCAAAAACCACCGATGGCGGCGCAACGTGGACTGACCTGAATACCAGTACGTTAGATCCTTATGATGGTGAAAAAATCATGCAGGTGGACGGTACGGATGGCGGAATTTATTTGGTGACCTCACGAGCCGTTTTTTATCGAAATAATACCCTCACGGATTGGGTAGCGTTGACTGCTGGCATGCCCGCCAATACTTCCTACGAATATATCCGACCGTTTTATCGCGATAATGAAGTGCGCATTGCAACTTCACGCGGAACGTACAGCGCGAATTTATACGATACGCCACAGCTATCGAATGCGTTGGTGCAACCTACGGTCAATAAAGGGAGTAGCGAGTGTGTGCGTGATACGTTTTATTTTGATGACTTTTCAGTGATTGAACACGCAGGCGCGACTTGGTCGTGGTCATTTCCAGGTGCGACTTACGTTAGTGCGACGGATGTGCGTAACCCAAAAGTGGTTTATGGAAACGGTGGTCAGCATGACGTAACGATGTCGATTACAAAAGGTGGACAGATTTATACTAAAACCATAACGAATATGTTGGAAATCAACGATTTATGTTCAACAATCGACGGTTTTGCAGGACAAGGGTTACAACTCAATGCCGAAACGGAAGATCGCGCGAATATGGACTTTTCGGGCGTCGTGACCAATAATTTCACCTTCACGGGCTGGGTTAAAATTGAGGGTGATTTAACAGCTTTCGCGACTATTTTTTCCAATAACGTTTGGTGTGCACACTGCAACGATCAGACGCTTGGCCTAGAAGTCAATTATTACGGGAATAGCCTTTGGTATCGTTGGCCCAATTCCACTTCGGGCTGGGCGAGTACTACGGGTTTGACGTTGCCGACCGACGAATGGGTCTATGTTGCCATGGTTATGTCGCCTGATAAAGTGACGGTCATGGTGAATGAACAAAAATGGGAAGAAACGCGCGCGCACGATCCGGTGGATCTGGGGCAATTATATTTCGGAGGCGGTTTTTACAGTAAATATTTGAACGGCATGGTGGACGAAGCGACCTTTTGGAAACGGGCATTGTCTGAGCAAGAAGTTAAAGAACTGATGCACTTGACCAAAGATCCGAGTGGTGATCCTGATTTGCTGGCTTATTATCAATTTAATGAACCAGCAGGCAATGTGATTGACAAAGCGGGGATTTATCCAGCGCGCTTACTCAATAGTGCCACTCGTCCGACTTCATCCGTTCCAGTGGGCGCGGGTGTTAGTGCGACGCAAACAGAAATGGCAGGCAGCGTAGCTTTCGCAAATACGGGTTTCACGGCAGAATTTTTATCGCAATCGGGCGCAGAAGTTGTTGCATCTAAAATCAATGTTGCGCCTTATAATTTGAATGGTTTACAAACGGACGATTTGCCATTAGCGGAGGAATATTGGGCGATTCATCGCTACGGAACGGGCGGTTTTGGTGCAAATCTAACCTTCCAAGTAGGCAAAGATTTGACTACTGCCGAAGCGAATATGCCCGAATTGTTTTCACTATACAAACGCGGTAATCGCTCGGATGCGGACTGGACTTTAGTGACTACTGCCAATGCCGTAGATGCTGCGACAGACGAGATCACTTTTGCTGCGCAAGCAGACGAATGGTCACAATATATGATCGCGGGCATGGAAATTAGCTTAGCCGTAGAATGGTTGAATTTTGCGGCGGAATTGACGAAAGCCAATCAAGTGGCACTCAATTGGGAGGTGAATGCGGAGACGAATACAAATCATTACTTAGTTGAGCGTTCCGCTGATGGAAAAACGTTTGCTACGATTGGCAAAGTGGCAGCGACTCGTTCCTCGCAGTATGAATTTTTAGATGTTAATCCATTAACGGGCATCAATTATTATCGCTTGCAAGAAGTAGAAAATAGTGGGCGCAGTTCGTATTCTGATCTGCGAAAAGTCATTTTGCAAAATACCGATAAAGTAAGTCTTTTCCCTAATCCGACGAATGGTATAGTGGAAATTTCTGCTACGGAGGTGATTGAATCGGTAACTATATTTAATGCGCTGGGAGAAATCGTACAGCAGTTTTCAAATGTGCAGATGACTACTTTTACTAATCAATTGGATTTGACTACTGTAGCTACTGGGGTTTACTTTATTGAAGTTGAAACGATGACTGGGAGAGTGATTCAGCGGATTGTACGCGAATAACTAAAATAGCTAAACAGAGCTGCTCAATTCGAGTGAGCAGCTCTGTTCAGCTACCTTAAAACCTTCATTTCTCCTGTTTCATCCACCACAAACCGTTTTCCGCCATTCACACCACTCACCAAAATTTCATATCGTCTTTCATTACCTTCTAATGTGAAATTTGCTTTTAATGATCCAAACCCCAACCATCCAAGCTTCATCTTGATCGCACGGATTATTTTTTGTAACTTGAAGATAGACGGCGTGTTGAACCTCGGGCGTTTCCCAGCTATTGAGCATCTTTTGCCGAAGGGAACCCGATAAAGCAAAAGCACATTCCTATATGTGAGGTTTCTTTAATTCCGCTGTGAAGTACAAAAAAATACAACCTCACAATGTTTTTACGCGTTTGTGTAAACGAGAATGCAACACTTTGCTATTGATAATGTCTTTATAATCAGTTGTCTAAGGCGTTTTTTTCCATACAGCTTCGTCTATTTTACTATCGATGGTTACGTTATCGCAAGTGTAATAGAATGTTGATAATTTACGGATAGGCTGTAACATATTGATAAAAATGCGGTTAATAGACACAAATAGGAAAAGAATAGAGCTGCATATTTTAACGTTTTTAAAGTGGAAATACAGGAAACAAAGCAGTCGTACAAAACGTTAGATCTTAACACAAATTAACAATTTATAAAAAATAATATATATTAAAATATTTTAATTTATTATTGATAAATACTCAGTAAATTATGAAACATTAGGGGATTTAGATTATGGATTTATTTTTTTAGAATATTATCAATCAAAATATTACGCATTATAAAAAATTGGCATACATTTTGAAAAGTGGTATTTATATTAGAGAAAACAGGTAAATTTTAAATTGCACAGAAAGCATTTTACCAACCTAAAATGTTACCTGTTGATTGAAAATAATTCGGATAGAGCAACTAGATATATAATAACATAAGGTCGAGATTTCATCGTGCTAATTAACCCCAAAAATGACCTTTGGTATTCAAAATCTAAACTTCTACACTTTTCTACTATCTATCCGACAACTAACCGTACAAACTCATTAGCAAATAAGCCATTTTTTTACCAACTTGTGGACGATAAATTTGAAACACGTTTATCGTCTAATGGTAATTAAATGTGCTGACGTAAAAAGATACTTACAACCGATGATTAAGCAGAATTTAAGTCAACGTATGCTCCAGAAGCTGTCTCCGCAACAGATACAGCTGATGAAGTTATTACAGATTCCGACCGCAACTTTGGAACAACGTGTAAAAGAAGAACTGGAGGCAAACCCTGCTTTGGAAGAAGGGGAGGAGCGCGAAGATCCTTTGGATATGAACAAAGACGGAAGTGCTACAGCTAATGAAAACGAAGATGGCGGCGATGTAGAACCCGATGAAGACTTTAGCCGTGAGGAAGAATTCGAATTGGATGATTATCTAACGGATTACATCGAAGACGACCCTAGTAGCTATAAACTAAAAGCGAATAATTATTCTGCGGATGAAGAAGAAAAGACCATTCCGATTGCGGTAGAAAATACGTTCCACGAATACCTGGAAGAGCAATTGGGTTTGATGGAAATGAAGGATGAGCGCGAAGGATTAATCGCCCAACAAATCATTGGCAGTATTGACGATGATGGATACTTACGCCGTGAACCTGTTGCGATTATTGATGACCTGATGTTTGCGCAAAATATTTTTGCTAAAGAAGAAGAGGTGACAGAAATGTTGCACCGTATTCAAGAGTTTGATCCTCCAGGTATTGGCGCGCGAGATTTGCAAGAGTGTTTATTATTACAACTGTATCGTCGAGAAAAGCGAGCAGATTATCGTCCGAATGAACGTATTCCATTGAATAATGCAATTCGGTTGATTGAAAAGTATTTTGATGAATTTACTAAAAAGCATTATCAAAAATTGCAACGTCAATTAGGCGTGAGCGAGAAAGATTTGAAAGATGCAGTAGATGAAATTTTAAAACTTAATCCCAAACCTGCAAGCGGACACACGGGCGGTAGCTCCCGTAATACGCACTATGTCGTTCCTGATTTTATTATTATCAATCGGGATGGAGAATTAGAATTAACTTTAAACTCTCGCAATGCGCCCGATTTGCGTATCAACGAGCAGTATAAGGATATGCTGAAAAGCTACAAAAACAATCGCGCTAAGAAGAAAAAGACCAATCGCAATACCAAAGAAGCATTGATGTTTATCAAACAGAAAATTGATTCTGCGAAGTGGTTTATTGATGCGATTCGTCAGCGACAGGAAACGATGCTAAAAACGATGTACAGCATCATGAAGTATCAGTACGAATTTTTCCTGACTGGCGATCAGAAGAAGTTGAAGCCGATGATTTTGAAGGATATTGCAGACATTACAGGCTTAGATATTTCGACCGTATCGCGGGTTGCCAACAGTAAATTTGTACAAACAGAATTTGGTACAAAGCGACTAAAAGATTTCTTTTCTGAATCTTTACAAACGAGCAGCGGTGAAGAAGTTTCTACCTTAGAGGTGAAAAAGATTTTAACGGATATCATCGAAAACGAACACAAGCGCAAACCATTGTCTGATGAAAAGTTGAAAAACTTACTTCGTGATAAAGGTTACAATATCGCTCGACGAACGGTGGCAAAGTATCGGGAACAATTGAATATTCCCGTAGCGCGCTTGCGGAAAGAATTATAATTTTATTCGTTACAAAAATAATATGAATTCTATCAGAACACCATGATTTTCAAGATCATGGTGTTCTTAATTTAAAGAAAAGTAAGCCCCATTTCCCCCGTCCAATATCCCTTATCCAATCGCTCAAAAATCGGTTAGGCATTCTTTTTGCTATTCTGTTCATTAGCCCGCCCTTTTACACAGAACAGCACTAAGATTACATGAAAGACCTAGCTTGCATTCTACTCTTTTTTCTATTCCCTTTTTTCGCTTCTGCTCAACTGGAAGGTAAAATTACGCTACTACCCGATCAAAAAACGTATCAGGTATCAGTTATTTCCAGCGCAGATTGGTCTCCACCCGCGAGTAACACGCCTGGAGGACAGATCACGCTAGTTGTCCCAGCAGGTGGCTTTTTTCTAGTCAACTTGCAAAACGTAACGGGTGGCTGGACGCATAATACGACGGTACGTCGTCCCATCGAAAATCCCGAGTCGGATTATCTTGCCATTGCCTTGACAGACCCGATTAACAACTTCACCTATGTCCCGGGACAAGAAATTATTCTCTTCACTTTTCAGAATTTCGGTATCTGTACTGGTCCAGTACGCCTGATTAATAACGATTCTGATCCTTTTATGCCACCCAACTCACAGAGCGTAAACATAGGTAATCAGTTTACCGTATTAGCAGCTGGACCTGGTGTAAATGCCTATTCTGGCAATAGCCCAATGGAAGAAGTAGTTTGTCCTGATACGGATAATTGCCAGATGGTGGTGGGTTTAGATGTGAATATGGACGGGCGTTATCAAATTAATATTACGCCCGATCAGACGTGGAATACTCCTGATAATACAACCGATTTTATGCAGTTTACTTTAAAAGTACCTGCGGATAGTTTTAGTGTAAATGATTTACGGTCGCTGATTCCTGGTGTTCAGTGGGAAGCGACGCTGATTGCTGAAAACCCAACGGAAGCACCCGAATTTGATTATATCAACATCACTTTAACAACTACTGGAACTGATTTAATAAGTTATCAACAAGGAACGACCTTAGCGTTGTTTGAATTCGTTAACCGCTCAGCTTGTACGGAAAATTTGATCGCTTTGATGAATAATACGACTGATTTATTCGCTGCGCCCAATTCCGCCAGTGTTGATGTAGGTAATTTTATTGAGACAACGGGCTCAAATGGTCGCGCTGATATGTGTTTTACTGGAAGTGAGACCGTTGAATGTATCTTTACGGACAACTTACCATTAAGTATCGACGTCACTGCGACGATGGACGAAGTTGCCTGTGCGGGTGATGAAACTTCTATCACAGTCGTTGCGATGGGTGATGAACCACCTTACACAGTAGAATGGACAAATACGACTACGGGCGAAACTGGTACTGCAACTATTGATAGTGACGGCGGTGAATTTGTTCTAGATCCTGCGGCGGCGGGTGACTACACCTTTACCATCACTGGAAATGCAGGAAGTGTGATGGATGCAATTACGACTATCGTTTCGCCTTCCGCCATTGAAGCCACTTTGAGTAGTAATCCGACAGCTTGTCCCGATAATCCAAGCGGAACGGCGACGGTTGCTGAAATCAGCGGTGGTACGTTGAGTACAGACTATCAAGTAGTATGGGATGATCCTGCTGCGAGTGAAGGACGGGAACTGACTGGATTGACTGCGGGTACTTACACTGCGACGATTACCGATGATAATAATTGTAGTATCGTTAGAAGTATCGACGTGGGTGCGAGCGATCCTTTATCGGTGACGGAGGAAGTCTTTCCATTAGCTTGTGCAGGCGATACCGACGCTAGTATCGATATAGCTGTTGTAGGAGGAAGTAACGATTATACGGTAGAATGGTCAGCAAATGCGATAAATACTAGCCCAACAGGAGCAGATGATTTGACGGCAGGTATCTATACCGTTACGGTGACTGACTTACAAAGTGGCTGTTTTATTACGGAAAGTTATGAAATTCCAGCGATAGATTCACTGGATCTTCAAGTAGCCGTTACGCCACCTGCTTGTAATGAAAATGCGGGAACACTAGAAATATTAGGAGTCAACAATGGTTTAGATCCTTATGTATTTTCCATTGATGGCATCAATTTTAGCGGACAGACGCGCTATACGGAACTTTCGCCTGGTAATTATGGCATCATTGTCCAAGATGCAGCAGGTTGTGAAACGATAGCTAGTGCGCAGATTCCGACAGGAGATATTCCGACTTTAGAGTTAGGAGAAGATTTGACGATTTTACTTGGCGATAGTATTATATTAGAAACCTTTACCAATGCGGATACGTCATCGGCGGATTTTAGCTGGAACGGCGACTTTGATTTAGATTGTAATGATTGCCCCAATCCAACTGCAAAACCTAGCAAAACCTATACGTACAAATTGGAAATAACCAATGAAGCAGGCTGTACGGTTTCGGATCGGGTGACGATATTTGTGGATCGAGAAAGACAACTATATTTTCCAAATGCCTTCACACCGAATGGCGATGGATTCAATGATTACTTCACGATTTATAGTGATAAGAAAGTGACTTCCGTCAACAAGTTTCAAGTATTTGATCGCTGGGGAGAGTTACAATTCAGCGCAGATGAAAACTTCCAACCTAATAATGAGCCTGCTGGCTGGGATGGAACATTCCGCAATCGTCCTGCGGCGATCGGCGTGTATGTTTATCAAGCAGAAATAACTTTTGTGGATGGCGCGACAGAATTCTTTTCGGGAGAGATAACGCTGGTTCGCTAGTTATTAAATGTAATAAAGTGAAGTGAGCTGTTCACTCCAAGTGACCAGCTCACTTCACTTTACTCCGCAATCGACTGACAAATATAATCGGGAATAATACCACTTGAGCGAATCTTTTGCTCTGCGCGTGTCGCTCGCGTATTTCCTGTCATGACCAATGCGGTATCCACTCCGAACTTATTTCCACCCAAAATATCGGTGTGTAGCGTATCGCCTACCATTAAAATATCACGGCGGGTAAAATTGCCTGTTCGATTAATATCTTCAAAAGCGTAAGTAAACATCTGCGTATCGGGTTTACCAAAACGGATAAACTTCCGACCCAAAATATTTCCTACCAATTTAGCAATTCCACCTGTTGCGATGGAGACATCATTTTGCGCCACTGGATAAATTTTATCGCTATTCGCTACGACAGCGGGAATATTCGCTTTACGCAATAAATTAACCGTTGCATTGATATCGTAATTCCAATCATAACCTTCGTCATCTAAGAAAACCATCGCGGTAATTTCGCTAATTTCGCTAGATTGTACGCTACCTACTGGGATAGCTTCTAAATTAGCTTCAATGATGTATTCTGCGGCTTGTGTCGTTCCCAAATAAGCGACTTTTCCCTTACGTACTTTATTTTTTAAAAATTGCTGCGCCATCATTCCTGAGGTTACAATCTGCTCTGGTTCAATACCTTGCAAACCTTGTTGCTTAAACCGATCTGATTGGCGTTTGGGACTACGAGCGGCATTATTGGTGAGTACGCGCAACTCAATGCCACGTTCCCGAATCGCATCAATGGTGTATTGTACATTGGGAATTAGACCGCGATGATTTTTGATTACGCTATAGCTATCGAGCCAAATGACTTTATATTTATCGAGCAATGAAAGAAACGAGTTCATACATTTTAAGTATTGATGAAAAGATGGGAAGTTATTTTCTTCGCGGTTTCTGATAAGTAATTATTCCAATCCCAATTGCGCATTATGCAACTCTTGCATTCGCCGAATCGTTTTTGAATTTTTTAAAATTGGATATTGAAAGTCGTAAGTTTCTTGTAGCAATCTTTCACGTTCATCCATACTACAATCCCACTGCAATAGCATAGTATCTACGACTTCCAAATTTTGATAAATCACTAAATCTAAAATCGTCGCATAATCGCGTTGATTACGATTCGTTGGTTTATCTGCATTGGTAGCGCGCCATTCCCGCGCGGTCTGCCCGAATACGATTTTATTAATCATATCAATTTCGGCAGCAAACGGCAAACGACTTTTGTAAGGCTGAGGATGCGTGAGTAAGCGTTCGTCCACTTGCGTTAAAATAGAAGCGACGAGTAAAGAATGGTTTCCCGCAGTCAAATGACGCTTATTGTAAAAAGGATCACCGAGGCGTAGGTACTCTTCCTTTTTTAAACGTTCAAATTCCTCAATAATATGGAGATAAAACGCAGCGTTGAGATAAGCCGCAAAGTGAAAAGCAATATTGCGGTGGGCAAAAGTACCGCCGTATTTACCACGTTCTACTAATAAGCCGTTCGCATTGGTATATTTGATCCATTTACTGACCGAAATCTTTTTTCCTGCGACCATTTCGGCAGCAAAATTCACGTAACCTTTAAACACGGTAGATTCACCGTGTTTAAAATCAGCGTTGTTTTTTTCCTCCCAGGCTAGTAAAAATTCAATCGTTTTATTATTATTTAACCACGATTGTAAAGGTAGCTCGGGACGGTTACTATTTTTGACTTTAGCAATATCCGTCAGATTAATATATTCCTCACCTTCCACTCGGTGGTAGGAAATCGGAAAATCCTGAACTTGTGCTATTTGCCGTTTTGCCATAGTTGCTGCTTGAAAATTGAAATTCAATATTGCAATAGTACGATAAAAATTTATGTCTTTTTGGCAATTTTAAGTACAATGACCGAATTAGTAAATGATGGAATGAATGAATTCACCCTGATTATCAGACAATTATGATTGCTGGATTAATTAAAGCTGCCTTACTACTGATATATTGAATAGCCACACTTCGCTCGCGCCCCGTCTCTGACGGGTGTGTATCTAGATGTAAAAATTATTTCCTGCCAGCTGTATAAATCATATATCTACAGATTCAATGCTTTTAACAATACTTCTGGATCAAAGGTATCAATAGATGGAAAATACTTTTCGTATGCTTCTCGCTGCAATTTAGTCGCGTAAATTTCGTGGAAAAAATACCGTCCGTCTTTGATGACATAGTTTAAAATAAAAAAGCGATACACTTCTTTCAGCAACCGAATTTCGTTTTCCTGCAAAGGATAAATTTTGTGATACGTTTTTAAAAATAAAATAAACCGTTCCTCCATTAAAATATCAATATTGTAAGTAAAAACGGTACGATCGCCTACATCTGACACCACGCGCGCGATAAAATAAAAATCTAACATCCGCGAACTCATTCTGAACCAGTCGTAGTCCCAACGCGAGTATAATTTACCTGAATTAGTCACTGAAAAATTGCCAATATTCCAATCAACAAAGACAGGAATACGATGCATTTTATCTGTATCCAATTGCTCTAATTGTTCAAAAAACGCTGCGCTCTGTCTTTTGATTTCGCTCTCGTTTTGCCGATGTTCGTAACGACCAAAATCGGAATCTAAAATGTCTAATAAATGCCGAATATCTGCCGAAAGCGTCTTGGTTACGGGCGGCAAGGTGTTGCGAATCGTGTAACATGCCTTGTGAAATTTAGCAAATTCGCGCGCTAATTTGACGATTTGATCTTCATTCAAACGACGCGGTAAGCGTTTTTTTATTTTAATCGGACGATAAAAAACGACCCAAGCATCAATCAAATCATTTTTAAAACGATGTACAAATAGCTGATTTCCTTTGATTAAGGAGCGCGAAAGGAAGTTTTCAAACGGATCGGGCAAATTATTGGCAAGTACGTTGATCGTTGTGTGATCTTCTACGAAATGTTCGTACTTACCAAAATAAGACAACTTGGCGATAATCGAACCGCCATCTTCAAAGACGATTTTGTAAACGTGATTAGTAGAAACTTTTGCGCTAATATCGCGAATGGATTTAATCGCACGGGAAGCGTCATAATCCATCCAGGCGTAGCGGACAATGGTTAGGAAATCAATATGCATAAAGTGGTGGTGGTTAAGCTGCGCTATAAATACTAAATCTTAAGTGGAGATAAATGTAACATATAGAATGATATAATTTATCATTTTGGTGAAAAAAATTTCTTTTGGCGCACGTTTGTAAAGACGTTTTATAAAACGTCGCTACGCGCAGCTATATTCACGCGACTTTTTCTACCTTTACACTCCAATTATAGCACCACTTTCAAACCAAATTTTTCACCACCACATTTGAAAAAAATATGTCCACTACAAATACGGAGATCTATAAAACCACCTTTAAAAACCTCGCCGAAGTACAAGCTAACGTCGGTAAAGAAGTAGGCGTTTCGCCTTGGTACATGATCTCACAGGAGCAAATCAATACCTTCGCCGAAGTCACCAACGATCACCAGTGGATTCACGTTGATGTAGAACGTTCCCAAAAGGAATCGCCGTTCAAAACGACGATTGCGCACGGGTTTTTGGTGCTTTCTTTTGCTTCCTCTATGTCCTACGAATGTATGTCAGTGGAAAGTGTGACGATGGGCGTAAATTATGGTTTTGATAAAATTCGCTTTATTCATCCCGTCCCCGCTGGGGCGCAAATTCGTGGACGATTGCGTTTGAAAGACTTCGAAGCGAAGAAAGTCGGCGCACGTTATGTATCAGAATTGATTATCGAAATTAAAGGCGTAGAGAAACCTGCCATTGTCGCAGATTGGATTGGTCAAGCCTATGAAGCTCCTGGTAATCAGTCCGTTAAGCCAGTAGAAAAACCCGTTGTTGAGGTAGTAGATACTTCTGATAAACCCACGGCTTACTACGAACAGCATGGAAAAGTTGGCGTCGTAGTCTTGAATCGCCCTAAATCTTACAACGCGATTACGCCTGAATTTTTGAGTGACTTTAGTGCCGCTTTAGCGGAAGCGAAAATGGACGATCAAACCCGCGCCGTCGTCGTTCATGGCGGTACGGCAAAGGGATTTTGCGCAGGGGCAGATTTGGCTGCGGGCAATTTACAGCATCCGCGTAAAGTACGCGATCATTTGAATAAAGATTATGGCGATGTGGTACGTCGGTTGACCGAAATGGACAAACCTGTTATTGCCGCGATTCATGGATCGGCGGCAGGGGCTGGGCTGGGTTTTGCGCTGGGCGCAGACTTCAGAGTGATGGACGAAAAAGCCAATATGCGTTACGCTTTTATTAATATCGGACTCGCGCCTGATGCGGGTTCGTCCTGGTTTTTGACGCGCACGGTTGGCTATTCTAAAGCACTGGAAATCGTGACAGAAGGGGAGAAGATTCCAGCAGCGGAGTGTTTACGTTTAAATTTAACGAATAAAGTAGTTCCTGCGGGTGAAGCTTTAAAAACGGCGATGGAATGGGCAACGCGTTTAGCAGATCGCCCGACTTTAGGTTTTGCGCTATCCAAAAAAGACATTAAATATGCGATGAATCATAGCTTATTGGATACCATTGCCTATGAAGCAGAGCAACAAGTACATGGCTTGTCGAGCGAAGATTTTGCAGAAGGAGGAGCGGCGTTTTTAGAAAGAAGAAAGCCGAATTTTAAAGGAAAATGATATTTGGACAGTTCAACCTGATATTTGGGCAGTTCGCCGAAAAATTAGCACATTTAAACCACAGCTGTTGTAATTTGTCGTCGATTAGAACAGCACATTTGAAATACTTTTTACGAAAAAACAACTACAAAAGCGGGTGAGTTTAATTTTTTAATAAATACCCATTATGACGACTACATCAGACTATCTTAGACGCGGAAATCAAATTATTTTAAAACGGGAATTTATCGTACAGCAAGCCTACGAAATCTTTGCTATACGTGGAATAAAAAACACTTCTTTTCCACAAATCGCTGAAGATATTGGTATTGCGTTATCAGAAGTAGAGCGCCTGTTTATTGATAAAAATGAACTCGTTATAGCGTGTACCGAATATGCACGTACGGGTACAAGAGTTCAGTTAGAAGAAATGGTTGAGCAATCTGGCGAACCATTGCAAAAATTAATACATTTATTACAATTTTTGCACCGCCCACGAGCTGTCAAGCAGCGACATTTTGTCGCACATCTGCAAGAAAACTATCCGCTGATTTATCAAAATTTACCACAACGATATTTACAAAACCTACGCAGTTTAGTATTGCCTTTAGTGTATGAATTACAACAACACCATGATATTTATAATCAAATGGACGCATTGCGCGTAGCGGATACTATCGTAAAATTGAATCACTTGGAGTTTGATGCCGAAGTGAGTAAAATGACGGTAATAGATTGGTTTTCAGTATTTTACAATCAGTTGTTTCCGTATCTGTACGGAATTTGTACGCTGGCAGGTAGAAAGGTTTTAGAAAAAACGTTGAATGTGCCGCAGTTGATGAATGCTAAAGCTGCGCGGATTATTCGGTTGAATTGATGATTTGGATATTGGATCGGGGAAAATGTACATTATTCGCAACCCTTAGTCACGAGAAAACGGATTTATAAATGTTTTAGCAAGACTTAACTTAATGTTAGGCTGTTTAAAATGCCGTAATTTTCACAGCATTTCTACTCTGTATTTTTCTGCAAATTCCGCTTAATTTTTTTCGTAAGAAAAAATCCTCCGCGAACTAAAATATAAGCTTTGTGCGTGTTGAAGCAGAAAACTCCGCGCCTCCACGAACTCCTCGTTTCATAAAAATGCGGGCAAAAGAAACCGTCCAAATGGCGGAGT
>JBGCES010000545.1:0-1531 GCA_045106545.1 Saprospiraceae bacterium | reverse complement strand
CCCGCATTAGCAACATAGCCTAAATTGGGGAATTGTGGTCGGCGCGCAGACGGGATAAACCTGCGAATAACATCGAAACGACCATTCCAATATTCTCCAGGGTGATTGTGACCCGTTTTTAAAGAATGCAGTAAAATACGTTTGTCGCTCCATTCATTGTGTACCGCAAAAGAACCATCGGGAGGCGTGACATCATCCTCGTATCCGATAATCATTAACCCAGGTTTTTTATACCTTTTTGCAAAATAAATTGCATCATAATATTTGGCTGCATTAGCGGTAGCTGCTTCGTGGTCAGGCGTACCTACTTGCACCCGACTTTGCCAAATGTAATAGGGGAAACTCGCTGGACGTCCATATTGGGGACCTAAATGCCGAGTTAAAGCGGGGTTTGATTGGACAATTAAATCGACACGCTGATCTAAGCCTGCGACCATGGTTGCTAAACCTGCGCCTTGACTTACGCCCGCAAGGATAATATTCTCTCCATCAAATTCGGAACGCGTGTGCAAATAGTCAATCACTCGTTTCGCGCCAATAATTGCCTGTTTGTAATAATAATTTTCACGATTGGTAATCTCATTCGGTTCGTAAGCATTCGGGTCTTGATTTTGAGGATCTATATTATGGATACTCAAGCTGACAGAGATGACTTTTAGAACATTGGTAGTAAATTCGTCGGGAGTAGTAAGATTTGCGCCTTCACCAAAGGCGGGGAAGGTAATCATGGCGGGATATTGACCACCATCTTTAGGGATTGTCATATATCCATGCGTACGCCGATTATCGATGTTAGCCACACTAAATTTGTAGGTATCAGCGGTACTGTTAGTTTGATACAGACTGACTCTTGGATCTAAGGGAATTGCATCGGAGCGATCGATTTGATTTTGCCAAAAGGCATCAAAATCACTTGGTTCATTTTCAATTGCATCTAGTTGATAAACGCCAATTCCTGCAGAGGCTTTACCAAATTGACCGTTTAAGTTGACGGTGCAAGTAACGACGCCTGCTTCGCTTGGAGTATAAGGAATCGTAACGGATTGCCCTGCGTTAACTTGTACGGTACCCGAAGTATAATTGGGGGTACGTGTATCCGCATGAATGGTATAATTAGCAGTTCCAGAAGTGGAAGGCGCGTTAATTACGAAGCGTGCCGTTTCCCCTAATTCGTAATAACCTGTAGGGCGATCGGGGCTGACTTGTAATTGTGCAGACAGCGGATAAGAAGAAACAAATAGAATAGCTGTAAGTAGCAAAGCAGTGGCTATCGACTTTGGTACTAAAAAGTAGGTATTGCCGTAGAAGAGGATTTTTGTAATCCAAGCGCGGTTGTTCATAGTTATTGTTTTAATAAAATGGTTCTTTGACAAATCTCGTGAAGGGGTCAGCCAGCAACTATTTTCAGCGCTACCCTGCGGTCGCTTATTCAAACGATTTTATATCTGACACGAAATTTGTTAAAGAACAAAAAAATAATCGGGGGCGATAAAATTGATTTTTTAGGAAAAAACTCATGAAATAGTTATAA
>JBGCES010000544.1:0-5744 GCA_045106545.1 Saprospiraceae bacterium | reverse complement strand
TACCCCAAAACATTGCTCCGTATTCTACCAATTCAGTTTCTTCTTGATTCGCAGCGAAGTGTTCCATGATGTTGTAGGCGTTAGGATTTACCTCCCAAACGGTATCCATATAATCTTTTAGAATCGCAATCCGCGATGCATCGTAGTTACCCCACGCGCCTACGTTATCGGGATTATTCACTTGCGTAAAACCTTTAGATAAGTCAAAACGGAAACCATCTAAGCGGAATTCTTCCAACCAGTAGCGCATCACTTTTTTAACAAACTTCTTAGTCGCAGGACTTTCGTGGTTAAAATCATAACCTACGTTGAAAGGGTGCGTCGCATCTACGTTCATAAATGGACTTTCGGGCGAAGGTTTGCCACCTTGATTGTATAATTGAAAAAATGGACTCTGGCTGAAACCGTGGTTGTAAACGACATCCACAATGACGGCGATTCCCCGACGATGACATTCATCAATAAAGGCTTTAAATACCTCAGGCGTACCGTAATATTTATCCAATGCCATATGGAAAGAAGGATTGTACCCCCAGCTAATATTGCCTTCAAATTCATTGACGGGCATCAATTCAATGGCATTGATTCCTAAATTTTCTAAATAATCTAACGTATCAATCAAAGTCTGGTAATTGTGTGCTTCCACAAAATCACGTACCAGCAATTCGTAAACGACTAATTTTTCTCGGTCGGGTGCAGTGAAGTCATTCACTTGCCATTCATAATCAGGATTGCCGACGCGTATCCAGCTTAAAATTCCACTCGCTTGGTCGGCAGGGTAGGGGGGGAGATTAGGAAAAGTTTCTTCCGAAATAAATGGGTCGTTATTCGGGTCAAGTACTAATTCGCTGTAAGGATCGGCGGTTTTTACATCACCTTCTACGAGATATTGAAACATATAGTCGCCTGCTTCGATGTTTTCAATCAAAATCCAGTGGGTATTTCCATCCAAACTGGTATTCATCTGAAAATCAGTAGAAAGCTGCCAATCGGTAAAATTACCAACTACAAAAGCGTAATCTTTGCCTGGTGCGAATAATTGTAAGTAAATAGCTGTGTCCCCTAAAACAGTAATACCATCATCATAGTCGGCGGGTGGATCAATGGCATTTACTTCCGTAGGAACGACATAAGTAAAAGAAGCGGTTTGCGTTTCTTCGCCATCGTCGGCAGTAAAAACGACTTCGTGCGTTCCAGCAGTAGTAGCGGTTAGATCATAACTTAAAGATGTGCCAGTAGTGCTAAATATTTCTTCGCCATTGTCGGTTAAGGTCAAAGTTGCGTCTTGTGAAGCGATAGCGCGTACTTCGATGGTTTCGCCAATTTCTTTAATTAAGGAAGTCTGTGAAGGACTTTGTAACGAGCTAGTAAACGCTATTTCTCCGTCATAAACGGTATAGAAAATATCGCTTCCGCCAACGTCTTTTCCTTCTAAAGAACCATCGCCATTACGAAAGACAAACGCTAGTTGTTCGACCATTTCATTAGCACCGACACCATAATACTCACGGATCGAAGGCGTAATTTCAAAAGTATATAAATTGTCTTCGCCTTCCACACGCGTCAGCGCCCAATCAGGATTTTCTACGCCCCACTGCATCGCTACATATTTCCAGTCAGAAGGCGCGGTACTTTCATTGGTAATCACACCTGTGTGGATATAAACCGTACAGTTACAATCTTTTAAGCCTGCTGTTCCTTGACTGGCATCAAAGATGAGTGTTACTGCATCTGTTTCCGTAGGGAAAGCAGGATCGGTAGTAACGACTTGCGCGATGGAAGAATAATGGATCAGGCATAGAAATGCAAATACGAAATAGTAATGACGTAGCATAAATAAATTGTTAGAAGTGTAAAAAAGAAATTAGGTAAAATTGGAAGTGATAATTACAGCTACTTGTGGGATGTTCTAGTTATCTTTTAAGGTTGCTAAGTAGCATCCGATATATTTGTAAGGATAGAATGTTTGAACTAAAATTTCTCAAATATAAACAAAAAAAGGTAGTTAGTGTATAAAATGCACTAACTACCTTGATTTATGTCGCTGATTAAGCAAAACGATGATTGATTATTCAATCATCAGTCGTTGATCAATCCTCGCTATTGTCGTCTTTACTATCGTCGCTACCTGGAAGATAATCGAATAAGCTCTTTTTAGGCTTATCTTTACCTGTGATGCGCGTGAAGTTACGGTCGTATGCGCTACCGTCATCTTCTTGGTCACGGTTGCGATCATCGCGTCCGCCGCCGTGATCTCTTCTGTTGCGAGAGTCATCTCGATCATCTCTTCCTCGGTTAGAGGGATAGTTACGGTCGTATGCACTAGAGTAGCTATCGCGATCTTTACGATTGTAATCACGACCGCCGCCGCCACCACTGCTATAGCTACCGCCACCGTTGTAACCGCCGCCACCGCCACGATTGTAACCGCCGCCACCGCCACGATTGTAACCACCGCCGCCGCCACGATTGTAACCACCGCCGCCACCGCCACGATTGTAACCACCGCCGCCGCCGCCACGATTGTCACCACCGCCGCCGCCGCGATTGTAACCACCGCCGCCGCCGCCATTGTAACCACCGCCGCCGCCGCCGCCGCCGCGATTGTAACCACCGCCGCCGCCACCACGAGAAGGCATATTTTCAATGACTTCGCCACAGTGTGGGCAAGTGAATCCGCGTGAGCTTGAGCGATTGTTGTAACCACCGCCGCCGCCACCGCGATCATCGTTTTTAGCAATGTTTTCTTTGACCGTGATAATGTTGCCGTCTAGTTCAGAATCATTTAGTGCTTCAATAGCTGCCAAGCCTTCTTCGTCGTTAGGCATCTCAACAAAACCAAATCCCCGAGATTTTCCAGTATTGTGGTCATAAATAATTTTGGTATCTCCAACGATACCATGGCTTTCAAAAAGGTTACGCAGGTCTTCTGCCTGCGTATCAAAACTGAGTTTTGCTACAAAAATATTCATCTTAAAAAAATTAAAAAAATAAAACGATGGACAGTTGACGGTAAACGGCAGACAGTCACATCTAACATAAAATGAAAAAAATAAAAGCGGTCGAGAAAGAAATAATGAAATTGAGCTGCTTACTTGTTGTTGAGGTCGTTAATTTCGGTAAAAATTAACGATTAGACCGTTTTAACAATTAAACATAAAATCAAAATGATTGGGTTTTCGACCAAAAAAATAACAAATATTCAAAATTTTAAAAGCGATTTATTACACAAAATAAATATAATGTAACGAATTGACTATCAGCAAATTATCGCCTAAAATAGATTGTTTTTCAGCATTAAAAAAGCAACTTTTCTTTTAAAGTTGCCGCTGCGAACTGTTTCATTAACAGTGAGGTATCATCTAAAGTTTTCAAAAGTAAATCATCTTTTCCAAAATCAAAAAATACCAGCAAAAATTGTTTGGTAGTTGGACGAACCATTGTGCGCTGGGAGTCACTGGTCGGACTTCCAAACGCGCCTTTTTCGTCGCGCAAAATGGGTAGATTTTCAATATTTAGATGACCACGCCCGATTGCTGCATAGGGTTTATCTGCTTGTCCTATACCTAAAGTGATTTCACCTTCAATCTGTTCCAAATCGTAGCCTCCAATCGAAAAACCAGATTGAATGGAAATCAAATTTAGTGTATCTACAGCGTTGTTAATCTGGTATAATCCTTTGCCCTTGAGCACTCGACGTAGTAAAGCTTCCGCCGAAAGACGATAGCGAGCGGGCTCTTTGCCTAGCGTTCTATAAGCGGCACGTGCGTCGGAAATGGTAGTCATTTGACTCAAATCTGCTACCGTAAGTTGCTCGGTTAGTTTACTACTTTCCGTTGCGATATGTTGAAGCAATTCCTCACTGCTTGGGGTAACTTCTATGGAAAAATGTAGGGTGCCCAAACGTAGATCTGGAAGCGCGTCTTGTATCTGTTGAGAGCGTTCGATCATTTTTCAACTATTCTTCTTCTGGGGTTGTCGTAGCAGCTTCGGTCACGTTTTTAACGGCAGTTTCAATTTCTCCGCGCATTCTACCTAACTCTTCAATCGTCATTGTGGCTTTTTCATTCATGGCTTCCATTTTGTCTTGGATCGCTTTAGTTTGACTCTTTAGACCTTTTTCTGTTAATTTACCCGATTGTGAAGTCTCCATCAGATTTCCGTAAATATTACTACTTTGTTTGTACCAACTTTGTATATTTTCTAACGAGCCATTAATATCATCGTATTGTTCCAAAAGAATTGCAATCTGTGGATTATCAGCTACATTGGTCGCGAGTTGTTTTAATTGTTGTGACTCTCCTTTAAACTGCTCTACTGCGGCAGCTATTTTGGTCGCTTGTTCTGATAATACAGTTTGTTCTGTTTGTAGTTCATTGATAATCGTATCGCTACCACAGGCAGTCCAGATTAAGGCAATCAATAATAAGTAAAGAATGGATGATTTTTTCATATTTAATTTAAGTTAAAAAGATAGGAATACGAACTGTGATTAAGTAAATTGAATTTTTTTTAATTATAAAATTGTGGCAAAGTGTTCATAACGAGCGACTTAGGTGATTTTAATTAATAAATGAAAGTGCATCACTTAGAGGCGATGGATTTTTAAATGATAAAATAAACCATCTAATCACGTTACACAAAAGACAAATATAAAGCCAATATATTAAGAAAAAGTAAGATGAGATGGAAAACTTTATTGATGAAGTGATTGGAGATCGGGCGTGATAGAGTGGGGAGGTGAGACTCGATGGTAAGTAAAAAGAAATAGCCAAATTGGAATCAAGAAGTGAGGAACACGAAATAGAAATTCAGGCGTCCACTGAAGCAAACTTTCTAGCCAAAACTGGGAATAAAAATGTGCTACAGGACGTGCTAAAGCAGTCAGAAACCCCCAGATAGCGGCATAAGCTAGCGCAACTAGCACTATTTTACGCTGGGGTATAAAAATAACAATACTTAAAATGAAATCTAAAATACCTGCTACTTTGAGAATGCTAATCGCCTGCGTTTCTGTTAAGGGTAAAATTTGCATTAACATACTTTGAAATGAACCAGGCACGGGATAGTAACCAATTGCATATAGTCCATGACAAATGAAGGTGATGGAAAGCGCAATTTTCATTAAAAGTACTAAGCGAGACCGTGGTATAGTTTTAAAAATATACCAACTTAAAAATAGCGGAGACATCCATTGCAACGCATATTCACCCCACTGTCCGAGCAGGTAGTTTTTATCCAAATAATAACAAAAAGCGAGAATGAAAAAGAAAATGGAGGTGAGTAAAAGGCTGATCTTTAGCATTCTGTAAATAGGAGGTAACTTCAAGTTACCTCCTATCTTAATCATAATTAATGAAAAGGCAAGCAGCAAATAAAAAAAGCCAAAACCATAAGTTAGATAAGAAATCCAATGATCATATTGCAAATTTGCTACGTAACCAGACCATTCTAATGTGGTCAAATTTTCAATCAGCGGACGAAATAAATCTTCATTCCATAGCAACGCCCGTACAGGTACACTATCCGCCAAATGCTGCCAACCACGACCAAGCAGTAGTAGAATGGCATTAATGAATAGTATATTTGTTAGCCGACCGTTTGTCGTCCACTGTTGACCGTCCACCGTCATACTATCCGACAAATTTATAACCTACACCACGTACTGACAGAAAAAACTGCGGACTCTTCGGTTCTTCCTCAAAATATTTACGGAAGTTCAAAATGAAGTTGTCAATCGTACG
>JBGCES010000543.1:0-3108 GCA_045106545.1 Saprospiraceae bacterium | reverse complement strand
GAAGAAAACTTTTATCAACTTGTTTATCAACCTGATTTTACCGATGATTTATATAGCCCGCGTCACGTTTTAGTGTTGATGGATTATCAAATTAATAACAGCGATATTGATAAAACAGAGATGATTGAAATGGTCAAAAACCAGCTGCATTCCGAATTGAATGCAAACGACTTTTTTAATGTCATCGCCAACGATGTTCCTATTTATACCGCAAATAATAACTGGATTTCCGCAACGGATACGAATATCGACGAAACGCTCAATAATGCAGCCGAGCAGTTGGTACAATATAGCAGCTTACCCAATTTACTATTTGAAGGCATTTCCTACGCACAGCAAAATGATGGTTCTGTTCTACTAATTGCCAACTCAGGTAACTTGTGGGAATTGGAAACAGCCAATAGTTTGCTCGATGATTTAAATGTGCTTTTGGATGAAAAAGAAGTTCCAATTCACGTAGCCGATTATCATAATCGTAACCTACGCTTTTCCCATTTTGGAAATCAACAATTTGCGGGTAATCAATATTTATATTCCCGCCTGACGGGTCGTACGGGCGGCGAATTTACCCACCTTTACTATCAACACAACGGACAGAATGTATATACCAATCAGCTACGCAGTGTGCTGCAACAAATGCAGAACATCAACGCCAATTTTGATTTACATACCGATGTAACCAACGGTTTTTGCTATGCGCGCTATAATTTTAATAATGGCAATGTAATCAATCGTCCTTTCATGCAAATGGGTAAATTTAGTGGTGAATTTCCTTTTCAAATCGAACTTGCAGGTACTTTTGATGGACAGTTATTCAACGAAGAAACTTCTGTTAACACTGCCTTGGATGCCGATCCAACCTTAATTCAAAGTTGGACAGGACAATGGATTCGCGAACAAGAATTGCTCAACCAAAACACCAATAGCAGTATTAATGAAGTTATCGACGTCAGTTTAGATGAGCGCGTACTTTCCTACTTCACTGCCTTCCTCGCGCTAGAACCAAATCAGGGCGGTGAAATTTGCCAATCCTGTGATAATCCTGATATTAATACTGGTGGCGGAGATGGCGGTGAGTGTTGTATCCTTGCCGTTGATGACATTAGTCTGAAAGGCATTTCTGAACTAAAAGCCGCACCTAATCCATTCACACAACAGACGACTGTTCAATTAAAACTTGGGAACGATTGGAAAGACAGCCGCGCCCAAATTCGGATTTTCAATCAACTAGGGCAGTTGGTTTATTCCTTCACGGAACAAGAATTAAAGGCAGGAGAGGAATATGAATTTACGTGGAATGCGACTGATCTGAATGGGCAGCCTTTGCCGAAAGGGATTTATTTTTTCCAGATTCAAACGGAAGGGGGTACGCAGGTGGTTAAGTTGGTTTTTCAGTAGTTTTTAGCTTAAAAAACGATTACAGATAGGAAGTATCTTGAAGATACTTCCTATCTATGCTTACAACATTTAACTCAATCAATTAACCCCAAGAACAACAACCCATTGATTATCAAGCAATTACAGCTAAACGATAAATAATTTCAAAAAAAGTTAACTTTTTTCTGGTCATCTCTCCTCCCCTATTCGTCAAAGTGGTGTACGCAAAATTAATTCACATTAAAACTCGTAAATTATGCACACCATTACAGAAAAAATGACGGATTCAACTACCACTCCATCTACTAAACTATCTTTTACCAATCGACTTATTCAAAGTGGAAAATATTTGTTTCTCCTACCATTCGCTATCTTCGGCTTCCTCCATTTTGGACCTTTAGAATTTAGCATCGATTACGTCCCAGATTTCCTACCGTTCAAAGCATTTTGGGTCTATTTCGTTGGAGTAGCGCTCTTCGCTTTTGTGATTAGCGCCTTAGTTAAGAAATTGGACAAACTCGCGGCGGTTAGTTTAGCCATTATGCTCTTGCTATTCGTATTTTTAATTCATATTCCTAAAGCAACAATGGGTGATTTCATAGGTATTATTGCCACTGCGCGCGACGTAGCAATGGCAGGCGCGGCATTAATGTACGCGCAAAAATTTGCGAAAGACGACCGCTTTGTCAATTAAAAATATACAATTAAAATTATGTCTGATAATAATCTCCAATCCGCGATCAATGGCGATATAAATGCCTTTCATGAGCTTTATGCTCATTTTAAAAACGAATTAAAATCGTATCTCTATCGCTTGGTAGCGCACCGTGCGGATGCGGAAGATCTGGCGCACGATACTTTTGTAAAAGCATTTGACAATATCACTTCTTTTCGTGGAGATAGTTCATTGAAAACGTGGACTTTTCGCATTGCCACGAATCTGGCTTACGACTATTTGCGCAAGCGAAAACGTTGGCAACCTGATGCTCAGGATAAGTCAAAGGATTTTGCTTTGGCTACAGCTGCGATTGGAGCAGAATTTTTTCGGATTCATCAGACATCACCACAAGGACGTTACGATATTCGCGAACACATTGATTTCTGTTTTACTTGCATTGGAAAAACCTTACCGATTGAGGAACAAATCGCGCTGATGTTGAAAGATGTTTACCAATTTTCGCGCAAAGAAATTGAGCAGATTTTAGGTGCCCCCGAAAACAGCATTCGACACGTTTTAGCGAAAGCTAGGCAAACAATGATCCGCATTTTTGATAATCGCTGTGCGCTAATTTCCAAAAATGGAACTTGTCATCAATGTACCGAATTAGCGGGTGTTTTCAATCCTGCACAAACTAAACAGGAAGCACTATTAAAAGTTAAAATGGTAAAAATGAAAGGGCAAATTTCCCGTGAGCAACTATATGAAATGCGCGCTACTTTAGTGCGACATATCGATCCACTGGAGTCGGAAGGAGCGGATTTGCAGGAGGCGATTATGGAATGTACGCGGCGGGCGATAAATAATTAGATAGAATGGGAACGCGGATCTAACAGGATTAAACGGATTAGCACTGATTTATTTATACAAAATCCGCGAAAATCGTGTTTGATCCGTTCTATCCGCGTTCCCATTTCAAGTTTTGTACAGTCCTATTTCAAAATAATTGACTCATAAGGTTCGAGAAGAAACGAGGGTTTAACTGAAACGGATTTATTCGTCAAATTACAATA
>JBGCES010000542.1:0-3189 GCA_045106545.1 Saprospiraceae bacterium | reverse complement strand
CCAGTCGTGTACATTAATCCTTCCGTCTCGTCCCAAAAATGGATACAAAATACTATTCCAGAACCGAAATTGGGTGTAATATTAGTCCAACTTGTTCCACCATCTATCGTTTTGTAAAGGTAGCCAGTTGTAAACGAACTACGATTAATCACGGTAACGTAAGCTACATCCGCACTAAAGGCAACTAAATCAAACGCTCCATCCGAAGACACTGTCCCAGGAAATGTGCCTGCTTCTACCGTCAGACCACCATCCGTTGAACGCAGGTATTCTAGCGTAGGAATATAGTTTTTATTAAACACAATGCCCCAAAGGCTATTGTCAGGTGTTTCATTTACAGTAATTACTAAGTTTTGATTTTGATTACTAATTCCTCCCGAATCCAACGCTTTCCATTGCGCCGCTAAAGAGATGGAAATAATCATAAGAACAAATAAGGTAGAGATGCTTTTCATAGAAGTTGAGTTTTGGCTTAAAAAAAGTGAATGTAAATGCGAGTGTATTTTCTTAATTTTCACATTTGAGCGTAATTATCGTCCGTTAGAATTTTGGGTGCTACTTTGAACAAAACATGATTGATATGTCCCTCGAAACAGCATTTGACGGGAATAAACAACACTTGTTGTAGTTGATTAGCTTGTGTCTGATAGATTCGGCGGGTCTCTTCAAATACAATATCGCAATCACTTAACGGGCAGTAGGTGACTATATCTGTAGTATCCGAAACAGCAACTCTGGGTATTTCAGTATCAATGAAATATTGTTCTTTTACACAACTGCTTAAAAGCAGACTGGTAAAAAATAGAAATACAGTTACGTATTTCAAGTACTGATCAGCAGTGAAAGTTGATAGGGGATTCATAAAAGATAAGTTTTGGTTGTAAATAAAATTCAAATTTAAAGCACATTTTTATCGTGTACTTGTGGTTATATTGCGTTCTTTTGGACTTATCGTGCATCGTGCCGTACTTGGGTTGCTGTTTTGCCATAGTGTTCTTTGAAGCAGTGTGAGAAGTAGGTGATCTCGGAGAAACCTACTTGGTAGGCAATTTGGGTGACAAAGAAGTCAGTTTGGAGCAGTAAGTCGTGAGCAATGCCCAGACGAATATGCAAGATGAACGCTGATGGAGAGCCTCCCGTACGCGCTTTTATTTTACGGTAAGTTTGTGAAGGACACAAATGAAGTGCCTCACTCAATTTCTTTACCCCAAAAGTATCATCGCTCAAATGATGCAAAACGATTTCCTCTGCTCGTTGCAAAAAAGTTTTGGGTAGGGACATAACATTAGGTTTCAACGACCGCAAAGACGGACGTTGTTCATTAATTAGTGTGTGCATGATGATAGTTATTAAATTATTAAAACAACTTGTCGGTACACAAATTTATAATACAACTTAGTCGAATTTACTCAAACTGGATAAGTGGTAATTTTTCCTTGATAATTAACCATTTCAACGGAAGAACGGTAATAATTGTAGGATATTCAGTATAAATTAGTGAATAAGTATAATGAAAGAATGAATTCTATAGTAGTATAGTAAGATTACACCACCACTAATCAATCGGCGAAATCCAATGATCAATCGGTTAACTTCGTCTTGCTTTTTAGCGCATCTTTGTATTTGAAATTTGCCACTTAAAATAGATACAAGATGCCCGGATATTACATCGTCAAAATATTAAAAATCAATCCAGTGGAAGCAAGCGTCAAGCTACACATCAGAATGTTTAATCCAGATGGTGCGCGCATTTATGGTTCGGTGGGTTTTGGTTTACAATTGCTGGATAACGGCAAATGGAAAGGTTCTCTGATTGGTAACGAAATCAGTTTTGACGATTTTACCGAGCCTGCTTGGTGTCAACAGTATGCGAATGGCTTTGTGCGGCGAGTTGAAAAAATAGAAGGTGATCCCGTCGTTCCACCCGAAAATGATAATGATAAAAGCGATCCCGATTATTACCCCGTTGATCCGTTGCCCACTGCGACCATGACGATTTTTGTTTCGGACGCGGCTTGGTTAGCACATTTGACCGAAGGCGATGAATGGGAATCTTACGCCTACGAAGTAGCGCGACAATACGATGCTTGTGAGCCGATTCTTTATCAAGAAGTTCAAGCGGATGGAACGGTATCGACTGACTTATCCGAAGGCTGGATGCCACTACCCAGTTTTTTATTTCCGCAAGGTAGCTATCGCCTACCCAATGTGGTTTATTTTCCAAAATACACTTTGAGCAGCTATACCGTAGGCGAAACAATGGCGTATTCAGCCGATGATCCAGACGCGCTATTGGCACTCCACGGCAAATATGTTAAAGATGTGGAACACGATAGTACGGGAATATTTGTCTGGAATGACATCGATAAAATATATACCATTTTTTCTATCAGTCGCGGTAGCAGAGGCGGACATCGTTATAATTATCCAGATCGGATAGAAAAAATTGGGCAATTAATATTAAAACCCAACTATCAACGTTGCGCAAAATGGATGAATCATTACGATATTTTTCGTCATGCGAATCCCGTTATTAAATCCGTTCAACGAGTAGGTACTTCCGTGACACTGGAAGTGACCGGTATCTTTGATATTGATAATTTAGAACTCAATAAGGCTCGCGTGCTCAAACTAATTTGCAATAATTTCGTGGAAACCTACAATTATGATAATGAAAAAGATGGTGATCTTCCATTGAGCAAGTTGCTTAAATACTTTTCTAAAAAAGAAGATTCCTACCCCAGAGATATGCTTGCTAAAATAGCAGATGGCATCATTTTAAAGTATTCCTACAAATATCCCGACGCGTACATTGAAGACTTTGAGTCCATGGATTTCGCGGAAATAGTGGATTATTTCGAAAAAGAACAATGGCCTTGTTTTACTTTTCAAATCGAACTATCAGATGCAGCCTTTGGCTTACAACTTGAGCGTGTAACAGATAGTGTCGTACCGATTGAATTGGCTTATGTGGGGACTGAAATTGAAGACTGGGGAAAGCCGATTTTATGGAAAGATTATCAGGAGTTGGTGGACTGATAAGGAGTATTTTTTATAAATTTTGCATCTTCGAAAATAAGCTAAGTAGTTAACGTGAAATAATCGTCATTTTTGACTGAGGCTATTTTTGTGCTAGACAAGGCAAAAAACGTAGTCATAGTCTTTTTACGACGAGGCTTTTTAACGATG
>JBGCES010000541.1:0-4887 GCA_045106545.1 Saprospiraceae bacterium | reverse complement strand
TCAGCCCGATCCTACAAATCAACTAGGCGAAACAACATCAAATCCTGCTACAGAAGAAGTATTGTTGTACCCAAATCCAACTAGTGAGGTAATTACTATCTTATTCAATCCAGAACAGCAATACGAACGCGTAACGATTACTGACTTACTCGGTAAGGTGATCTTTGAACAACCGATCTTTTTTGAACAAACATCGCTTGTGATTCCTGTCGGTAATAAACAATTCCATACGGGTATATATAATGTGGTATTAAGTAACAATAAAAAAACTACTACCCGAAAAGTAATGGTGCTACACTAAGTTAGCAGACAATCTAATTAGGAAAAGAGGTAGAAGTATTGGCTGAAAATACAGATGACAATTCTTGTCTTTAATGAATGTCGAAGCTGGATTTTACATACTTACGGTTCATATTTCGCAATGAAGTGAAAGCGTACGTCTAATAAAGAAATAATCTTTAGTCTTTGATATTAATACACATGTCGCTATCTGCTTGTTCAGGTAGCGACATTTTGCATTTATAGGAAAAAAAAGTAAATTCAATTTTAAATAAACTGATTTAGCCCACTCAAACCAAGGATGATTTTTATTGTTGAATCATTGAACAACTTTGTCAAGTGAATAAACGTGTTTAAATACATAAATTGAATAAGCAAAAAAATCTAAGATTTCTTAAAGGAATTGCAGAAAATGATTTCGTTGTATTGGAGGCAATCTATCGAGAATGCTTGCCAAGGGTGAGGCAGTACGTGCTACGCAATAGTGGCTCTATCGCCGATGCGAAAGATGCCTTTCAAGAAGGAATAGTAGCGATTTTTAATAAAGTAAGTAAAGATGAACTCGTACTAACCACAGACTTTGAGAATTTCCTGTTTTTAGTGTGCAAACGCATCTGGTTAAAAAAGTTGAAAAAAAAGGAAAGATTAGAGGTCACATTGACGCCCGAAAAGGAATTAGGGTATGAAGTTGATTACGCAGCAGATTTACTCCAAACGCGTAAATGGAAATTATTTAATCAAAAATTTGCACTATTGACGGACGAGTGCCAGCGCGTGCTGAAAATGCTCTTTGCTGGACAATCGAGTAGAGCCATTGCTAATGAAATGGACTATACCGAAGAGTACGCCAAACGCAAAAAATATCGATGTAAAAAAAGTCTAATCGAACTTATCACTAACGATAAGGAATATACCCACCTAAAAGGATGAAAGATCAGCGGGAAATATATGATAAAATTGATGCTTACTTGCAAGGTCAGATGACCCAAAGCGAGCAGACTGCTTTTAAAGCAGCTATGAAGAAGGATACAGAATTAGCAGAGGCAGTGGCTTTACATCGGGATTTGCAGCAGATGCTTGGCGAACAACCCGTTAATGCCTTGCGTAAAAATTTGACCACACTTGAAGCTGGTGATTATCCTGACGCTAAAAATAGTAACTGGTGGACAATAGCGGCTATTATCGGATTGGCAATTATCGCAAGTGTTTGGTGGATGATGTCAGTTGAAGGTGAGATGCCGAGAACTAGTTCTACGACTACCGAAATGCCAATTGAACAACCAGCCGAAACGGAGTCATCGCCGCTCCAACCATCAGATAAAATAGACAATAACACAACGCCATCTATTGAAATTCCTATGCAGGAAGAAGCGGAACCTGAGCAACAAAAAGAATCAACTAAAAAGTCACAGCCAAAATCACAACCCATTGCAGCAGCTGACTTTACACCAAATCCCAATCTGGAATTTTTTATCGCGAATAATTATCGGAGTGATGCTGCTATCCAGTTGTCTGCAAAGCCGCCAGCTAAATCTGCAAATCCATTATTTCAACTTCGATTAACAGGTGAACTAATAACAACTCAAAGCGATTTAAAAAATATTCAAATCCACCTATTTTCTAACGATCCGTTAGCTTTTACAGAATTTCAACCTTTGCTGATTTTGCCCATTGAACTCAATAATGTAACGGAGGAGAAATCTACATTTGCCATAGATAAATTGATGGAATTAAAGGCAGGTCTATATTATTATTTGATTGAAAATGTAAAGACAGAAGAAGTGTTATTCGTAGATAAATTCGAGATTAATTTATTTTGATTAGCGCTGAAATCTGTCTTCTGTCAATGAAATGATCTGTTCTCTGTTCTCTGTCCTCTCTTTAAATATCAACGACCAATCAATAAATAAGAACTCCAAAAGTGCGGCGAAGCGGTCGCTTCATTATTGATTAAGTTTAATTTTGCTTGCCGCAAACTGCTTGCGTAGTCGTTATTCTTCAATAATTGTTGATAGAAATCGATCATCAATTTAGCACTTACTTTATCATAAACTTTCCACAATGAAAAAACGACATTGGACGTACCAGCATAGACAAAGGCACGATTCAATCCTAGTAAACCTTCGGAGTTTTCCAGTTTTCCAAAGCCACTTTCGCAGCTACTCAGGGTGATTAAATCCGCTTGAATATTTAAATTATAAATTTCGCCCGCGAATAGTGTTCCATCATCTTGCTTATTATCATCAGCTGTTGTGCTAAAGCAAGCGATACCAGAAAATTTAGGATTTGTCAAATCAGCAAAACTATGCCCCGCAATATGAATATAGCGGAAAGGTTGTTCCAGTTGTGTTTTTAAATTAGATTCCGTTGCGGCGGCGCGGAGTTGAATAGTCGTATTTTGTGGATTGAACAATTGACCAATTTGGGCTACTTCTCGCTCAGATTCGGGTAGCGGCGCGTAAGTGCCATCGGGATTAAAAGCGCGTAACGTAGAATTTGTTGATTCGTCAAAAATGGAAGTAGTTGCTTCAGCTATCTGATTATTCGTATCATAAATAGGAGCGAACGCATAGATTCCTTGCTGTCTTTCTGCTTCTTTTTTTCTTGCAGCCGCAAAAAGGGTAGAAGAATAATGGTAGGAAATTTCGTAATCGCGCACCAAATAAGGCAGCTGATGTAAAGGCAATTCTTGCTTAGTATTGACTAAAATCTCAAATGGAAGATAACTCGTAATGTCATCTCCAACAATGATAAGACGATTTTTATCGCTCAACTGTTCTACAATCGGTTGGATAAATTGTTGGTACAATTGAAAGCTGAGGGCTATAAACTTTTGACGTTTTTTAGGACGTAGTAAAGGCGAACTTTGGAGCAGTTGATGAAGTTGCTCAATATTATTTGTGGTGTTTTCACGGAGCGGTACTTTTTGTAAATGAAGTTTACTCGTAGCATCTAAAATAAAAACGAACAATACACTATCCGCCAAAACGTATTCTATCAATAATTCGTCTGTTTGTAGTAATGGCTGTAAGGTTGTGGCTGTTTCTGGCGTGAAGTTATATTTAGAAGCATAGTACTTAGGGTGATTCACTTCCATTTCGCGGACTAATTCAGCGTATTTTCTTTTTCGTTTTAGCAATTGATTGAGTTCTAAATCTTTTGCAGCTATGGAATCTTTTTCTAAATAGGCTTGCCGAATTTTATTTTCATAAAAATTAATATCCGTAATCAAGTCCCTTTCCTGTGTTTGCAATTCAGCAGAAAGGTGATTGAAGCTTTTAGCATCATTGGTCATCGCAGCAATCCAAAGTTGTTGCGCCTTCATTTTTTGAGCGTAGTAAAAAGCAGTATCAATCTTCGTAGGATCGTCGAATAATTTTGCGGATTCACAAGCGGCGTTAATGCCGAATTTATAGGGCAAAATAGATTGCCGAATTAGATTTTTACTTTGAGTAGCCCGGAACAAATTTAATTTTCGAATAGATTCCGTATGAAACTTATCCATTAGATCCGTGATAGAAAGTACGCGTTCATAGTATTTTTTCGTATCCTTTTCTTCGGCGTAGATTTTTTGTAAAATACGCGTTCGTTGCGTAAAGACATCATAGACTAAATTGATACTGGGTAAATCTTCTACTTTGGGTAGGGCAGCCAGCTGTGGATTGGTCGCTAAGGCTGCTAATGCTAATTGATTGTAATAAAAAGCAGAATCTGCTTGCTGCTGATGCATGAATATATCCGCTTGCGAATGATATGTAAAAGCATCGTTCCAATCCAAATTACTATTCATTTGATGTTTCATTAAGTCATAATTAATGACTTTTGCTTTTTCCCATTCCTTTCGTGCTAGATAATATTGTTTTTTACTATCAAGTACTGAATTACGATAATACAGATGGAAAGGATTGAGCGGAACATCTACCCATTTTTCTTGGTATTCATTTTCGGCAGCTAGTAAGTATTGATATGATTGTGAGTATTCCTTTTTTTGCAAATGGAATAGACCCAAACGCATCAAAACAGTCATTTTGAAGGTAGGTATATCCTTAAACCGATCTTCAAGTTTTAGTAATTTTTGTAAAAATTCTAAGGCGCGCTCTGGTTGTTCTAGTGCAAGGTAGTTATCTGACAACGCGAAAAGAGCATGGGTATAATCCCAGAATTGCTCATTTGCTTTGATCGTATCCAGGTGATAAAGCAAAACACTTTTCTCAAAATAAGTATTCGCAAGTTTAATTTCTGAATAATTCAGATAATTATGTCCCAGTTGTAGGTACAATGGAATTAGAAATTCGTGATTTTCACCAAACTGCTCAACAACCATATTGATCGTTGTTTTAATGAGGTTAAGTGAACGCTCCAAATGTCCTGTAATAAAGTGAAAATGACTAAGGTGATCAGTGAGATTCACCCATGCTAAAACTTCTTTTTCGGGAAGACAGGAGTGGCATTGCTCCAAAAGTTCTTTCGCTTTACTAAACCAATATTGAGTACTATCCAGTTGACCAAAATCACGGTAATGTACACCAAGACCTTGATATAAGTAGGAAAGTTCGATATTGTCATATTGGTCATAAGCTGCTTCAACGTAATATTTTTTCTTTAAAT
>JBGCES010000540.1:0-2190 GCA_045106545.1 Saprospiraceae bacterium | reverse complement strand
TCGCCATGGTCGCGTTCTTCCAAATATTTAAAAAATAGACTTGTCTCAGCAGGAAGTGTCTTCGCTAATTTTACGTGTAATTCCCGCGCCACTCGTTCCATCCAGGGACCTTCTTTTCCAACCGCGATGTAAATGTTCTTCTCTCGCGTATAAGGCTTTGGATTGTATTTTAATAATTCCTCTTTATCCCACCACAAACTTGGACTCACGATGATGTAATTAGAAAACCATTCGGGTTGTTTGAATAAAATTTCGGTAGCTAATAAGCCGCCGAGCGATTGTCCAATCAGGGTAGAAATATCATTCGGGCGGTAGGTTTTTTCAATTAACGGGCGCAATTCTTTGTCCAAAAATTCCATAAATTTTGCCGAACCGCCCGTCGTCGGAAATTCCTTCACATCCTGTGGGTCGTTACTTGGATACGTAAAATCTCTCCGCCGATCTACATTACCAATTCCCACCACAATCGTCTCAGGAATCATTTTTATCCAACTAAAAGACGCGAACTGCACCAAACCTGCAATGTGAATAAAATCTTCATCTTTCGAGCCATCGAGTAAGTAGATAACAGGATAGGTATTGGTAGAATCAGGATGATAACTCGCTGGTAGATAGATGTTTATCGCGCGTTCTTCTTGGAGAACGTCTGATTTGAAAGTAAGTGTTTCACCGATTGTAAAAGGCGTTTTGCTGATTTTAGTTATGTTATTTTGTGCAAAAATAAGGTTGGTTATCAGACAAGATAAAAGGAGTAATGCAAGACGGATTAATTTCATAAAGTATAGTTTTTTGAGGAAGGTAAGTATTTTTTTACAGAAATTGCTCCTCGACAGGGGACACCATGATTAAGGTACAAACATCAATAATAGCTTAGTCAAATACAATTGAGGTATTTCAATTTAGCTCAATTTTCCTCCACCGTACTTCATGCACTGCCTCTAATTTTTTAATTAATAAAACTTGTAGAAATATGTTAAAACATTTTACTTTCTTTTCTTTATTATTTCTTCCCTTTTTTAGTAATGCTCAACTAACAGTCGTCAATGGCAAACAAGTCAATTCTAATGAGGGGGGGAAAATCATCTCTGGAGAAATAAATGACTTTCACATTGCGATGGATGATGATGATATTCAAGCAAAACGAGATGGACAGAATTACTCCACACTATATGTAAATTATTTTGGAGGGAATGTTAACCTCGGCTTTGGTGCAATTACTTCAAATTCTTTAGTTGATATCGGAGCAAATACTGATAACGAAGGTCGGTTGAATGCCTATAATACCCTATATGTAACAGGAGATACAGATCGAGTAGGAATCGGTACACATTTACCACAATCTAAACTGCAAATTGAAGGTGGTGACATTATGATTAAGAATGGAGCACCACAACTATTTTTTAAAAATAATGCAGATGATAATGTAGGAAGTTTTGGTAGTTTACTCAATGCAATGATTTTACAAAATCAAGCTACAGGAACATTGGCCGATATTATTATGACGACTGAAAATGGTAAAATTCGACTCGAAGACGACGGTAAACTAGCGATTGGGCAGGAGGATAATCCATTGACAGATATTCATTTGAAGCAGACTGGAAGTGATGATGAAAGTACAAGTGGTATTCTTTTAGAAACTAAAAATAATAGTGACGCTTGGAAGGTGTACATGTCAGGACTGCATCTGAGTTTTGCGGATTGGCAAGGGGGCGATAAAGAACGTCGTGCATATGTTGAAAATAATACGGGTAATTATGTGCAACCTTCCGACCGTAATAAAAAAGAAGAAATAACCGAAATAACGGAGGTGTTGAAAAAAGTGAATCAACTCCGTCCAGTTGAATACCGCTATAAGTCAGCGAGTAAAAATGCACGTAAAACCGTAGGTTTTATCGCGCAGGAAGTAGCGGAAGTCATGCCTGAGTTGGTACATTATGATGAAAATAACGAGCCAGGTTTAGCGTACAGTGAATTTGGAGTACTTGCCATTCGAGCTATTCAAGAACTACAAACCGTAGTGACCGAAAAACATGAAACGGTAGAACAACTGATCGTCGAAAATACGGTTTTACAAACTAAAATTGCCCAGTTAGAAACGCAATTAGCGGATGTGGCTAATCTCGTAGAACACCGCCTTGCGGAAATGGAAAGTAGTCTTCAATCTTGTTGTTTTTCTTCTAATGTAGATGG
>JBGCES010000054.1:0-16396 GCA_045106545.1 Saprospiraceae bacterium | reverse complement strand
AAAGAACTTATTTGAACGCTCTGCTTTTGGTGTCTGCAACTATGTGGGTAAAAAAATGGGCATTGCATCCGCGCGTGTACGTTTATATTTTATCTATATTTCCTTTGTCGCTTTGGGTTCTCCAGTCATTATTTATCTCTTTGTTGCATTTTGGTTAAATATTAAACAGTACATCAAAAACAAACGTAACATATTATGGCAGTAGTTTAGAAAAAGATTTGTTCTATATGTAGCCAAAACATTAATCATCTCGAATTTTAAAAACACCTTTCAACAATTTACCTTAGGATTATTTTGAAGCAAATGGCGTGATTGTGAAGTTATCAAATGGTGATTGCCGCTCTCACAATTAAACAATTATTCCATTTGACCATCAAAATACGATGATTAAGAATGAAAACGCAGATTTCTGGACGTCATGCGCAAATATTTGGACTGATACCTGTTTTATATTTGCATGCTATTTTTTACCTGCAACTAGATATTGAAAATTAATGGAATCTGCTTTCTTATTTTTTCTACAACAAGGCTACGAACATATCCTTGATCTCAATGGTATTGATCACCTGCTATTCATCGTTGCTCTTTGTGCCTCTTATCGATTAGCCGAGTGGAAAAAAGTGGCTATTCTGGTTACGGCATTTACTATTGGACATTCAGTTACCTTAGCCATGGCTGCCTTGAAGATTATTACTTTCCCATCTATGGTAATTGAATGGTTAGTACCAATTACCATTTTGCTCACCGCTATTTATAATTTACTTACCGCTACGGACGAACAATACGAGGAAGACAGTTTCTATCTCAATACGACCGTTAAATATAAATACAGTATCGCCTTATTTTTTGGTTTAATTCACGGTATGGCATTTTCTAATTTTTTTAAATCTACCCAAATGCCGGGGCAAGAAAGCGAATTAATCCAGCAATTATTCGCTTTTAATATTGGCGTAGAAATTGGTCAATTAATCATCGTGATTATTGTTTTATTAATTGGATTTGTTGCGATGAATGTATTGAAAATCAAACAGTTATTATGGTCAAGGAGTATTTCAATAGCGATTATCATTGCGACTTTTTACCTATTCTATAATTTATTTACTGCAGTTTAGTAACTAACTCAAGTTGTATTTCCAAGTCCTTTCGTGCCATAATTTTTCCTTACTTTCGCGTTAGTTTTTAAACAAATTTTCCTGCCAAATTATACCATATCAATAAATATGACCTACGAAACTTTATTAATCGAAACCGACGAAAATAACATCGTCACCGTCACTGTAAATCGTCCTAAAGCATTAAATGCTATCAACAAAACAGTGATGTCTGAATTGGGGCAATTCTTCCGTGAAGATGCGCCGCAACGCACCGAAATGACGGGTGTTGTTCTAACAGGCGCGGGCGAAAAGTCTTTCGTAGCGGGTGCTGATATTAAAGAGTTTTTGGAAATGGAACTCGGTACGGGCGACGTTTTAGCACAGAAAGGACATGATATTTTTTTTGCGATTGAGCGTTTTCCAAAACCCGTCATCGCAGCAGTAAATGGCTTTGCGTTGGGCGCAGGTTGTGAATTAGCGATGGCGTGTCACATGCGGATTGCAGGCGAAAAAGCGCGTTTTGGACAACCTGAGGTGAACTTGGGCATCATCCCTGGTTACGGCGGTACACAGCGATTAATTCAGTATATCGGCAAGGGTAAAGCAATAGAATTATTACTCACTGCCGATATGATTCGCGCCGATGAAGCGCACCGTTTGGGATTAGCAAATCACGTCGTTCCAGTGGGCGAAGAAGTAGCTAAAGCAAAAGAAATTATTAATAAAATTGCGACTAAAGGACCAGTAGCCATCGCAAAAACAATTGCAACGGTTAATGCCTATTTTGATAAAACGCAAGATGGTTTTGCAGAAGAAGTAAAGCAATTTGGTGAATTATCGGCTACGGATGATTTTATCGAAGGAGCGACGGCGTTTACGGAGAAGCGAAAGGCGAATTTTGTGGGGAAATAATACTGGCAATTGTATTGAAAATGTGGTATCTTTGAACTGTACAAGCATACGCAAAGTTAAAAATTGTGACCAAACGAGAAATTAAGAATTTAATCGCCAATCGTTATCAACAGTTACATTTAATGACACTCTACAAAGAACAATTTGTGGAGAAACTTGGTGTCAGAGGTTATAACGATAGAATCGACCATGTACTTGATGAAATCAATCATTACACGCGCGAATTGAAAAAAAAAAAAAAAAAAAATAATTATGCAAGGTCAAACCCGTCTGTCAGACAAAAAAGTGGATGAAATTATTCAAGAAATTGAAATTGGCTTAAAGCCGATTATTGACAACTCACATCCTGAGTCAATGTCTAAAGCCGACCGCGAAGACATTTTAGAAGATTTAGAACAACTACGACAATTAGCATTAAAAGCTAAGATTTAGCTCCCCGTTTTTGTAATCTCTCTTTCTTCAACTCCCGCATTGCCAATAAATACCGCTTCGCCAACGGCAAAATCTGCACTCGACTACTACTCACATCATCCGTCCACTTTACAGGTAACTCTTTGATGTTCAATCCTTTCCATTCCGCCACGGTTAATAATTCCGTGGAAAAAAACCAGCCGTTATTTTGCGCGCCACCTGCGTGGAGCAAGTCGTAGTATTTTCGTTTTAAAAATTTAAAGCCACACATCCCATCCGAAAACTGCGTACCGAGGTAGTTTTTTACAATAAAATTAAAGCCACGCGAGGAAATTTCCCGTTTCAACGAACGATTAATCACTTGCGACTTTTTATGTAATCGCGTCGCATAAACCAAATCAAAATTCTCCTTCGCAATTGCCTGATAAGTTTCCAAAAAATGCGACAAATCCGTCGCCAGATCCAAATCCATATAACCTACAATATCTGCTTTAGATTGCGACCATGATGTTTTTAGTGCCAATCCTACGCCCCTTTCAGGTACTTTTAGAAATTGTACATTAGAAAATTGTGCGGTTAATTGCTGCCCCAACTTTGGCGTCGCATCGGTCGATCCGTTATCAGCGATAACAATTTTCCATTGTTCTAAATTGGGAAAATAATGGCTGATGAATTCATGCAAAATCGTAATCTGCCGCACTAGCGTCGGCGCTTCGTTAAGGACAGGAATAGTAATATCAAAGGTCAAGGACAAGAGGTTAGAAAGTTCTACAAAAAAATGAACGACATTTTGAAAATTTCGTCCATTGAATCCCATCGGACGGCGCTTTCAAAGCGTCGTTAGACTTTAGAAATAAAACAAGTGCAAACCACGTGCCGCCGTCAACCTTCTACCGCAGAGCTGTTAAGTTCTTCAATGTAAAATGTAAAAGACTAAATGTAAAACTCAAAAGTACACTATATACGTACAAAAGCGTTTCGAATCATGACGTGTACCTTTTACATTTTTCGGTTTTACATTTTAAATTTTACATTAAAATTAGCACTTAACAGCTCTGCCTTCTACCGTTTACCATCTACCTCTCCTTTAAACCAATCCGCCAATAACTGCCGTTCTTCCGCGCTAATCCATGCTTCGTTATGCGCTATCATATAACTTAACATTGGCATTTCTTTATCTTCCAATACTTCTTGGCACTCTTCTAACTTGTGTTTTGCTTTATCGGCAGGGTAAGTTGTCCAAGTAGAAAAATTGAGGTGCTCGCGACCGTGAGTGATATGATTTTTCACCCAAAAATTAACGGGCGAAACACTAGTGTACCAAGGATATTCCGTCGTATGCGAATGACAATCGTAGCAAGCCGTTTTGATTAAATTTGCTACCTCTGCTGGTGGTTGTACCGCCTGTAAATAATCCTGTTCCGCAACAGCAGGTGGATTTGTTTTATCAATTTGAAAAAATTGAGCAATGATAAAAATAACGCCAAGAGCGAGGAATATTTTTTGTTTCATACGGAAAAATCGTTTAAAGATAGTGTGAAAACTGTTTGAAGATTGTTCCTCTAAAATATTGAACATCTTCAAACCTCTACTAATCTTTTGATATTAGCGAAATAATTTTCCACAAAGTAAATGAATTTATGGAATCTTCCGACAACCCTTCAACTTGATTTGGAGTTTGTCACGATCTCATTATCTTTGACAGAATTAATTTACAAATACAAACACCTATATTAATGCGCTTAACTTCGCTTACCTTCCTTCTATTCAGTTGCTTACTGTTATTTTTCGCTGCCTGCCAAGCAGATACTACCGATAAAAACATAGCCGACACCATTCTCACCAATGGTAATTTTTATACTTTAGATGAAACGCAGCCACGCGCGGATGCCGTAGCCATCAAGGACGGTGACCTTATTTTCGTTGGGACAAACGAAGCAGCACAAGCGTTCAAGGGCGATTCCACGAAAGTACGCGACTTGCAAGGTGCGTTCGCGATGCCTGGTTTTATCGAAGGGCACGGGCACTTTCATGGCTTAGGCGAAAGTCTGATGAATTTGAATTTTTTAAAATCTAAAAACTGGGATGAAATTGTAGCTCAAGTTGCTGCGGCCGCGGAAAAAGCGAAGCCAGGAGAATGGATTACAGGACGTGGCTGGCACCAAGAAAAATGGAATGAGTCACCCGAAAAGCAAGTTTTGGGTTATCCTTTTCACGATGCGCTCAGCGCTGTTTCACCAGATAATCCTGTCGTATTGCGTCATGCGAGTGGACACGGTTTATTTGCTAACGAAAAAGCAATGTCGATGGCAGGAGTAAACAAAGAAATGCCAAGTCCTTCGGGTGGTGAAATCGTACGTGATGCAGCAGGTGAAGCGATTGGCGTCTTTGAAGAAAGAGCGATGTCGGTGATTATGAAACAGTATAATGATTACCTGTCCACACTAACGGAAGAAGAAAAAGCAGCGCGGTGGCAGAAAGCCATTGAACTCGCCGAAGCGGAATGCTTAGAAAATGGAATCACTTCTTTTCAAGATGCAGGCTCATCATATTTTGATGTAGAAAACTATACCGCTTTGGCGGAAAAAGGCGAACTGGATTTACGATTATGGTCAATGCTGCGCCATTCTTCGGAGCGTTTAACAGGCAATTTAGATGGGTTTCCGATTATCGATAAAGGAGATAGATTTTATACTTGCCGCGCTATCAAAACAGAAGTGGATGGCGCATTGGGTTCATTCGGTGCCTGGTTACTAAAATCCTACAACGACAAACCCAATTTCACTGGACAAAATACCACCACAGTTAGCGAGGTGAAAGCCATCGCGGAACTCGCTAAAAAAGCAGAAATGCAGCTTTGTGTACATGCTATCGGCGACCGTGCTAATCAAGTCGTGTTAAATATCATGGAAGAATCTTATGCCGATAATCCTGAAATATTACAAGCTGCACGTTGGCGCATCGAACACGCGCAGCATTTGGATACAGCAGATATTCCTCGTTTTAAAGAGATGGGTATCATTGCGAGTATGCAAGGAATTCACTGTACATCGGATGCGCCTTTCGTGGAAGCACGTTTGGGTGAGGAACGCTCGCGTCTAGGTGCATATCCGTGGCGGTCTTTACTGGATCAAGGCGTGGTAATTGCCAACGGAACGGACGCGCCCGTAGAAGATGTTAGTGCGTTGGAGTCACTCTATGCTAGCGTTACGCGTAAGCGGGCAGATACAGGATTTGAGTTCTTTCCCGAACAGCGGATGACACGGGCGGAAGCCATTCATTCTTATACTTTAGGAAATGCTTATGCAGGTTTTGAAGAAGAATATAAAGGTTCGTTAGAAGTGGGTAAAGTGGCGGATATTGTAGTATTATCAAATGATTTATTGACTTGTGCGGATGAGGAAATTTTGACAACGGATATCCTGATAACAATGGTGGATGGTGTAGTAAAATATGAGAATTAAGCCCGTAAGAGTCATTCCATTTTTTATTAAAAATCTAAAAATAGGCGATGCAGTGCTGCATCGCCTATTTTTATGCTAATACTTTCCTATTCAAACATTTGATAATCAAAATTTTAGCTACTCTTAGGCGTAGCCACGTTCGCTACTGCTACCAATTGTTTACTCCAGTATCCAAACGGAGGTAATCCTTTCGTAAATTTACTCTGAACCTCTTTGCTATCGGTACGCGCGGCGTGTTTTTTACTATTTCTACCGTGCATCATCGTATAGTATTTTATTTTTCCGTTTTCATCCAAAACGACATTCGTCACGATGGCAACGTGCGAAATAATCCCATTACTGGTGAAGTTATTATCCCGATCTGTAAGCTGCTCAATGGTTATATTTTTATATTTTTTTCCTGATTTACCAAAAAAGAGAACGGTTCCAGGGCGGATAGATTCCTGACTGGCAATCGCATCTTCTACAATAATTAGATTTCTCCGTTCGTGGTACCAATTGGCAATTTGCCGACTGCTACGAGCAATGTTCGGTGAAGGATATTCATAAGTAGCCGAAGCTTTTAATGCGGGCAGTCGAACCTGTAAACTATCTTTTAACTGATGGAAAATACCCGAACAGTCTTGCAACAAAGAGGGCTTGTACGCTAATTTTTTAGCTTCTAGATTAGCAGAGATAATCGATAAAATCTCACTTATCTTCTTATCACTTATTCCCATTTTTATTCGTGGCAATACTCTTGGGTTGTTGGAAGCAATTGGCGGTGTTGGTTTGGTCGGTAGTGGTTCGACCGTTTTTTCTATCGGCTCAACTTCTGCGATCGTATCTTCTACTGTTGTCTTAGCAACAAGATCTTTAATGGTATCGACAGGAACAGTGGAAGTGGAGGAAGAAGTAGAAGCGATGGGTTTCGATGGTGTGATGGCGACAGTATCAGTAGTAGTAACAGTTGCTGGAGTTGTACTTTTTCCAACAAAATAGCCGATTGCTGCCCCGACCAGCAGGGCAAGCAGTAATTTGACGGATTGCATAGTTTTGTTTTTGGTTGTTAAACAATTAAAAGACAAACATATAATATTTTATTAAAAAATAAAAAATCAATATTAAAAACTGCATTAATAAAAATTATCAATATTTTATTAAAAATTATTTATGCCTACTTAAAATCGATCCGTCCACGGATTTTATCATATTCACAACTTTTAACACTTTCCAGTGCTTTGTTCCAACTTTTTAACCAATCGCACCTTCCGTTTAACCTAAATTTAGTGACTTATAACTGTTAAATCCTTCATCTTGTACAATATATAAAGAGAACAAAACGAAGAACCAATTTTGTAGAATACTAACTGCTGAAATGATACAATTTTCATTTTCACATTTATCGCTTTTACATTTTGCGTTTTTCATTACCTAAATTATTTCCCTCACTTTGAAAAATTTTCGGTTATGAACACTAAACAGTTTTTTCGGAATGGATTATTTCTACTGACCTTATTATTCACCGTTGCGGCTTGTACTTCTACGCAAGAATTGGTAGAACGTGGCGATTACGATGGTGCGATTGTACACGCGTTACGCAAGTTGCAAGGCAAGAAGAAAAAGAAAATCAAGTACGTAGAAGGCATTGAAACTGCCTTCCTGAAAGTGACGCAGCGCGATATGCAAACGCTAGAAAACTTAAAAGCGGATCGCCGTCTTGACAAATGGGTACGCATCAATAGTATTCATAAAAAAATTGCTAATCGGCAGCGTCAGGTAGAACCATTTCTACCTTTGATTGCAGATAATGGTTATCAGGCAGATTTCAACTTCGTCAGAGTAGCGGGATTAGAACGGGAATCACGGACAAAGGCAGCAGATTTTTATTATGAATCTGCCAAAACGCTTTTAGCGAAAGCGAAACGCGGTGATAAATTAGCAGCACGGGAAGCCTTTGCGCAATTGGAAAATATTGAGCAATATTACCAAAATTACCGCGACACACGTAGTATGGAACAAGAGGCGTTAAACCTTGGCGTAGTACATATTTTAGTAAAAATGCGTAACGATGCGCCTGTCGTTTTACCTCGTCAATTCGAGCGGGAAGCATTGCGCCTTAGCGTGGGTGAGTTGAATACCCGTTGGAAGGAATATCACTTAAATGATACACGCCGTAATGCGTTTGATTACAATGTTGTGATGCGGTTGACTAATATCGCGGTAAGTCCTGAAAGCGTAAAAGAGCGCGAATATATGGATACGAAAGAGGTGGAGGATGGATTCGATTATGTGTTGGATAACAACGGTAATGTGCTGAAAGACTCTTTAGGTAATGACATCAAAGTAGCTCGTTTTAAGACTATCAAAGCAGTTGTTTTTGAAACGTATCAGAGTAAAGCGGCGACGGTTGCGGGTAAATTAGAATTTTACGACACGCGTTACAATCGTTTATTACGTACCGAAAACCTAGCTACAGAAGTTGTTTTTGATAATTATGCTTCTACTTTTCGCGGAGATCGCCGAGCATTAAGTCGGGATTCTAAAAGATATTTAGGTAATCAGCCTGTTCCATTTCCAGCGACTGAAGTCTTATTAATGGATGCGGCGGAGCGATTGAAGCCATTAGTAAAAGAGAAGATTTATCGTAATCGGAGTCTGATATAAAAAAGAGGACAGAAGAGAGACCGCTTCGCTGTCAGAGGTCAGACTAACCAAGAACGGGGTGATACAAATTAATTGTATCGCCCCGTTCTATGTCTGACTTCTGACAGTCGAAGACGATCTGACAGCGTAGCGATCTGACTTCTGACCTCTGACTTCTAACCTCTGACCTCTCTTTTACTTCGTTACCGACAATATTTCATACGCCCTTTTGAAATCTGGCAACCCATACCCTACTTCATCATCTGGTTGATTTGCTTGCGTTCCACTTTGCCGCACGGCATCCATAATTTCATAGTTTTTCCGTTGTGGAAAAGCCTGCCAAAGCGAAGCTACTAATCCAGTAATCAAAGGTGCGGAGTAAGAAGTACCGTTACTAGCATTGACGTTGTTGGTAAATACGGAAGCCACACCGATCCGACGTCCAAGGGCTACAATATCAGGTTTCACTCGTCCATCTGCAGTCGGTCCGTAGGAAGAAAAACTAGCTCGATTATTATGAATATCAACTGCTCCGACACTTAAAACGGAGCGCCCATCAGCAGGTGTATCTACGTATTTCCAATCGGTATCACCCGAATTTCCAGCAGCATTGACAACAATCATTCCTGCGGCAGCAGCATAATCGCTACAGCGGCTTGCCAAAGTACTTCGCCCATCCATATCAGCATAAGAATAATTCATACTCGCATCCGTAAAAGTAGCGTATCCCAACGAGGAATTAACCACATCTACCCCGATGCTATCTGCATATTCTAGACCGACAATCCAGTAAAATTCTTCACTGCGATATTCCCCCCGCACATCTTCAGTTTTCAAACAGATATAATCTGCATCAGGGGCTGTTCCTACCATTAATCCTGGTGTATCAGCTGCCATCACAGACAATACTTTCGAGCCATGTGTACTACTTTCCAATACGTTTTCGTCCACATCGACGACATCATAAGTTGCCTTAATACCGCTCCGACGGTGTAAGTTATCAAAACACTCCATTTGATCTAGATTAGTAAAGCCGCCGTCCATTACCGCAACCAATATATTGTCACCACGATAACCTTTCTGATGTAAAAAATCACCGTTGAGCATGCTTATTTGTGGTTCCACAAAACCGTAATGATTAGGCAAGTAAGTCGTCTTGTTAACTTTTCTAACAATGGATCTTTTGGACTTCGACAGGTCTGGAAGTTTCTTTTTGGTGAAGTTTTTACCGAAGTAGGTCACAGATTTCACGAAAGGCTGTGCCGCAATAGTTTTCACTTCTGTTTCATCCATGATAACTAAGGCACTATTCAACCATCGTGAAGTATGCTTAACCTTAATGCCTTTCTGCTCTAATTGTCGAATATAGATAGGCGAAACAGGTAGATCATTTTCAGTGACCTGCAATTGCTGCCGCTTACGGCGCTGTAGTGCGCGTGAAGAAAGGAAGTCCTGTGGACGATCTAGGCGAAAATGAGTTAGTGACTTGTCTTTAAACTCGACGCGATATTGCTTAACATCTTGTGCCACTAGTGTTTGTTCCGTCAGAAAAAATAGTATAATAAAAAGAAAAAAAGGCTTCATAATTTACCCTAATAATTGTGCTTCCCTAAAAAAATAGAGGGAGATAAAAAGGGGGAATGAAAAAACGTGTTTGTTTCGTGACTAATTGGAGAATAGGATTTATGTCACATAAATGGAGGTAAGGAGTAGATAAGAGGCATTACAAATATAGTAAGTTAAGTCAAAAGAAGCTAGGTCAATACCAAAGGTTAGCCATATATATTTTTATACAAATTAAACTACAATCATATTTGAATTTATAACTCACTAGTAATCAATACTTGATTTATCGTTAATCGATTTAATTTTTAAAAACTTAAATCATTTTATTCTAAAAATAAGTTAATGAGTTAAAATTTCAGCACTTAAAAAAGGTATAAAAAATTGAATGTCATTGAGTTGAAATTATTTTTCAAATAAAATATAAATTATTTTTAGCACTATTTAGTGACAGTCATTTTAAAAATAAAATAAACTTAGACACGATCAATATTACTTACATTTTTAACTTATATTTTATTAAAAATCATGGATTTAAATATTTTTTGAAGAAAAAACAACACGCTTAAATTTCGATTATACTTTCACATTAGTGACAAATGAATTGCATACTTTTATTTAATTATTCATGTCACATTTACACAAAAAATAAGTAAAATAGATTAACAGAACAACTTATCATTGCAGTTGTAACAGTCTAAATCATCTCTTTGGCACAATTATTGGCTTCTCTCTAATTGTCTCTCCATTCTATATTCTCTCCCCGTATCATTCTACCATTCTTACTACAAAACTTGAACTAACACTACTTTTATGAAACTGTTTTTTATTACAACCAATTATACAGTCTATCTTTCGTTTTTACTCCTTATTATTTCCACTACAGCGATGTCTGCCCAAGCAAACAACACTGCCGAAAACGATCAAATCGCACAAACTACTTTACAGATTACACGTACGGCGATCGAACTGGAAAAAAACCGCGTTGCTATCACTTGGACAACACAAGGGGAATCTGACTTAGACCTCTTTGTAATTCAACGTTCTCTTGATGGAAAACAGTGGGAACAACTGGTCGCCATTGCAGCTACTGGGAATACGGAACAACAACAAATTTATCAGACCACCGACAGCCAGCCCTACGAAGGAACATCTTATTATCGAATTGGTCAGTTTAATTTTTCTGCTGAAGAGGCTTATACGACTCCAACGGAAATTTTATATGAAGTGCCGATGGAACGATTCTTTTCTGTTCAGCATACGAATGATAACTACTAAGATCAATTCCCTATTCTCCCTACCCAAAACCAATTTACAATTTCTTATCTTGGAGGCTTTAATTCACTAAAATGCTCATTTATGCGTTATTGCCTTATTCTATTATTGCCATTTTTTTTGACTAATTGTCAAAACGAAACCCCTGCTTTACAGCAACAAATTAGCTCGCTACAAGCAGAATTAACCGCTACTAAAGAACAACTATCAGCTGCACAACAAGACCCAACGGGTTTTGTACATGCAGTATATTTCTGGTACAAAGAAGAAGTGACCACAGAACAAAAAGCTACTTTTGAACAATCGCTGAATGAATTATCTAAAGTCGAAAGTCTAGAAGCCGTCTATTATGGTCGTTCGCCCGTTAGCAAACGCGAAGTCGTCGATGGTTCTTTTGATCTGGCTTGGGTATGTACTTTTGCGGATTCTCTCGCACAAGAAGCGTATCAAGTAGATCCGATTCATTTAAAATTTGTAGAAAAAAATAAAGACCTTTGGGAAAAAGTACAGGTCTATGACAGCTTTGCCTCAATGGGTAGATAAACAACAACAAACATTTTACGGTAAATAGCAATAACTGCTATTCACCTTTTTTCGTTAAACAATTTATCCAGTTCCAACCTTTTTAAGTACAATGACAGAATTATTGAATGATACAATCAATCAATTCATTTTGATAATCAGATAATCATAAGTTGATGAATTAAATCTGTCTTACTACCTATTTATAGATTCTTTTTCAACCTAAACCCTCTACAATATGTCAAATCGACGTTCCTTTCTAAAAAACACTTTATTAGCGGGTACTTCACTTGCACTTTTTCCGCATTGCTCTTCTTCAACATCTCCAACTCAAAAGATAATAGCTACTGGAAATAAAAAAGATAAACTGGGTGTAGCACTCGTTGGGCTAGGTGGTTACAGTCGGGGACAACTCGCGCCTGCACTTCAGCTGACCGAACACTGCTACCTCGCAGGTATTGTCACAGGTTCGCCCGATAAAATTCCACGTTGGCAAGCACAATACGGCATTAAAGATGCGAATGTGTACAGTTACGATAATATAGAGCAGATTGCGAACAACGATGAGATTGACATCATTTACATCGTTTTACCAACAGCGCTCCACGCGCAATATGCTATCAAAGCAGCGAATACAGGGAAACACGTCTGGCTGGAAAAACCGATGGCAATGAACGTAGCGGAATGCCAAGCAGTCATTGATGCCTGCAATAAAAATAAAGTGAAACTCTCGATCGGCTATCGGATGCAGCACGAACCAAATACCAAAACGTTGATTGGCTACGCTGATTCTCAGCCTTACGGTAATATGCAAAGTGTGAAGGCACTTGCTGGCTATCGGGGTAATGGTGGCGGTGGTTGGCGCGCGAAAAAAGCAATGGGCGGCGGAGCACTCTACGATATGGGCGTTTATACCATCAATGGAATCCGTTATGCCACCCAAATGGAACCGATTCGAGTGAACTATGGAAAAGTGATCATCAACCGCCCTGATCTATTCCCTGAAGTGGATGAAACGACCGAGTACGAATTAGAATTCGCCAATGGATTAACTGCTTACGGAAGAACCAGTGTGGGCGAAAGCATCAATCAACTTCGGGTGGACTGTGAACGTGGTTGGTACGAACTTGCTCCCATGCAGTCTTACAATGGCGTAGAAGGTAAAACGAGTGACGGGAAAGCTTTGAATATTTTTATTGAAAATCAACAGGCACGCCAAATGGATGACGACGCACTAGCAATTAAAAATAATACTTCCGTGATGGTACCTGGCATCGAGGGTTTGAACGACATTCGTATTGTCAATGCCATTCAACGAGCAGCGCATTTAGGGAAAAGTGTTGCGCTATAATAACTAAATAGTTTAATGAAAATTATCACCGTCAGTGCTACAAATCATCCCAAGGCGGGAAATGTTCGCCTGCTGCAAGCGATCGCTCTACTCGCAACGCAGCATGTATTTACTCACTTTTCAAATCTGGGAGAACTACCACTTTTCACCTTAGCACAAGCAGAAAATCAATTAGTTAAAGATTGGAAAACAGCAGTTAGAGATAGCGACGCCGTTATTTTTTCGACGCCTGAGTATTTGCATAATCTACCCGCTGCGCTCAAAAGTGCGTTGGAGTGGTTGACGACCGGTGGAGAATTGGCAGGTAAGAAAGTGATTGCCATGACTTGTACGCCACATGCGCCGCGCGGCGAACAGGCAATGCAATCCTTACTGTGGTCATTAAATGCTTTGGATGCTAATGTAGTCGTTAATTTTCCCGTCTATGGAATTACAAATAAATTGACGGAAGACAATCAGATTATAGATGAAGAATTAGGTGAGATGTTGGAATTAGCGTTGGAGCAGTTATAATTGCTTAACGCAACACCTCTTCTAATCGAATCCCTCGCGATCCTTTAATTAAAAGCGTAGTATCTGAAAAATCCTGCTGTACAAACCATGTTTTTAATGCTGCTACATCCGTAAAATGTAGTTTCCCTCCTACCCTACTAAACTCCTTCCCTACTAAAATCAGCTGCTGAAAATCAGCCTGCTGTGCGTAGTCATAAATCGCTTGATGCTCCGCTGCACTCTCCTCTCCTAGTTCCAGCATATCACCTAAAATAGCAACTTTTTTTGTAGCCGATAATTGTTTTAAATTATCCAATGCTCGACGCATACTCGTTGGATTCGCATTGTAGGCATCCAGAATAATCGTATTGGAATCACGCTGAATAATTTGCGAGCGATTATTAGTAGGAACGTAATCTTCTAACGCAGATTTAATCTTATCATAGGGCACTTTAAAATATTTACCGATCGTAATCGCTGCCGAAATATTCGGAAAGTTGTACGCACCGATCAGCTGCGTTTGTACTTCATAGCGGTTTTCTTCTCGGTCAATAAAAGCGACTTTGACGTAGGGATCGGCACTAATCAAATCAATTTGCTGTTCGACAATCTGAGCAGAAAGGTTTTTATCTTTTTTATAAAAAATCTTACGCGTATTGGCAGCAGCCAGTTCGGTCAGGAAAGGTTCGTCCATGCTGATAAAGACAACGCCATTATTGGATTCAATAAAACGATACAATTCTGATTTTCCTTTTTTGACTCCTTCAATTCCTCCAAATCCTTCCAAGTGCGCCTTACCGATATTAGTAATCAAACCGTGGGTAGGCTCGGTAATCCGAGAGAGCTGATCAATTTCCCCCACATGGTTCGCGCCCATTTCGATAACTGCCACCTGTGTTCCTGTAGGCATCGCTAATAGTGTAAGTGGTACACCGATATGATTATTAAAATTACCTTGAGTAAAATGCGCTTGATATTGACTCGTTAATACACTAGCAATCAACTCTTTAGTTGTTGTTTTTCCATTACTTCCCGTCAAACCAATCACGGGAATACCAAAACTACGACGATGAAACCGAGCCAGATCTTGTAAGGTCGTTAAGGCATCATCAACTACGATATAGCGGTCGTCTTTTTTATAATCGACATTATCAATAATCGCATAAGCTGCGCCTTGCTCAACTGCTCGTTCCGCGTAGCGATTCCCATCGAATTTATCGCCTTTTAGGGCAAAAAACAAGTCGCCCGCTGCCACTTTCCTACTGTCTGTACAAACGTTCGGATGCGCTTGATATAATTGGTAAATATCTTCTAGCTCTAGCATCTTTGATTGGGTGTTGGGTTGAGAATATTAATATCTTTTTCAATTTAAAAACGCGTGAAGATAGCAAGTATCTTCGATATACTTCCTATCTATTTTATGCAAAAAAAAATGTCGAACACTCTTGCGAGTATTCGACATTTTTTGTGTTAGCGAAAAAATAAACGTTACGATTATTTATACGTACGCTTTTCTTTCTTGCGCTTGCTTTTAAACATATTTCCACCCGCATCATCGTTACCACTCGCGCCACCCGTACGGGTCATTGCACAACGGAAACCAATCGTACGGTCAGATTTATCTTGCTCCTTGAAACGGCGAGTACCTGGAGATAACCAGTAAGCCCGATCTGCCCAAGAACCACCTTTGATTACCCGTGCTTTATCAGAAATCAAAGTATGACGACCATAATCGTAAAAAGAAGAAGACTCTTTGTCACCATCTAAGTAGTTATATACTTGACCGCGTTTGTAGTTTTCACGCGTTGCTACTTCGTCATCTTCTACGTAGCGGTAGCGTAAACGACCAAGGCTATCTTTCTCCACCGGACGACCATCTTCATCCAATACTTTCGTTTCAAATTTACCACCACGATAAGGGTTCAAATCATGGTTTTCTACATCACGTAAAGTTTGTGACGTTAACGGACGATATAAATCCATAGTCCACTCACTCACGTTACCTGCCATATTATACAGACCAAAATCATTTGGTAAATAAGCACGAACTGGACCAGGAATATGTGAGTTATCGTTTAGACGACCTGCCATACCCATGTAATCACCCTTTCCACGCTTAAAGTTTGCAAGGATAGCACCTTGGGTTTTATCACGTTTTTTCTGACGAACGCTGCTTCCATCCCAAGGATAGATACGTCGATCCGAAATACGCTCGTCTTTTTCCGAAGTTTGATTTCCCTGTAAAGCCAAGGCTGCATATTCCCATTCTGCTTCGGTTGGTAGGCGATAAGAAGGTAACAAAATACCATCATCAAAACGAACAGCACGTTCACCGCCAGTACGTAAATCTTTTAAGTTTTTACGAACATCACCTTGATACTGTCCTACTAAATAAGATTCTGTATTAAAGTTGTCTTCGTCTTTTTGTTCTGTATTTGGATTTAGAATACCTTTCTCCATCAGCAACATTTCGTTCACTCGGTCGGTACGCCATTTACAGAAATCATTCGCTTGTTCCCAATTTACACCTACTACTGGGTAGCTGTCGTAAGAAGGGTGACGGAAATAAGTCTCTACGAAAGGTTCATTATAAGACAATTCCTCCCGCCATACCAATGTATCTGGCAAAGCTTTTTGATATACTTCTGGGTAAGATTCGCCAAAAACGCGATTCAACCAGTATAAAT
>JBGCES010000539.1:0-4692 GCA_045106545.1 Saprospiraceae bacterium | reverse complement strand
CCCAGCAACAAAAGGTGCGCCACCCGAGCCTATACTTGCAGGGTCGATAGAATAATAGGTCGCTCCTGCATCCGTATTCATATACTGTAAGGTGGCAGTAGCTTTTATTTTGCTAGAAGGCGTAAGGATGACTTGCCCCCTTAAGTTTAAATCTTTACTAAAATCTACTTTTTTATCGAGAAAGGTATTTGTCAATAAACCATTAAAATTCTGGTACTTCCCAGAAACTCTATAGTAAGCCTTATCTTCTGTGATAGCACCAGATGAAACGACCTGACCAGAATAATAGCCCCCATTACCAACACCGAGCTGAACATTATTTTTGCTTTCATTGGTCGGCTCTTTAGAATAGATGTTGATAGCTCCACCAATAGCGTTTTTACCATATAAAGCTCCTTGAGGACCTTTTACCGCTTCAATTAAAGCTAGGTCAAAAACTTCCTGGTTCAATAATGCCGGATCTGGAATAGTCACTCCATCTACCACAAAAGCTACAGGAGCATCCGAGTTCCTTATTTGTGGAATACCTCGGACGATCAAAAAGTTAACACCTACCGCTTGAGATTCACTCAACTTCATATTAGGGACTAATTCAGCGAAGTCGGCTACATTAGAGATACCTGCTTTTTCTATCCCCTCACTATTCAGCGCCGTTACGGACTCTGGTATCTTTTGAATAGAGGCAACTCGCTTTCTAGCTCTACCGACTACCCCTGAGAATCCCTGTACAACCACTTCTTCTAAGGTCTCTGCGGATTCGTTTAAGGTAATATTAATTCTTTCTCTTCCATCAACTGCTATTTCTATGTCCCCAAATCCAGTATAAGAAACCATTAATGTAGCACCCGTCGCTACGGTCAATTCATAATTTCCATTATAATCAGAAACGGTTCCATTATTCGTTCCTTTTTCCACTACAGTTGCACCAATTAACGATTCACCATCGACATCTACGACAGTCCCTGATACCGTTACTTGGGCAAAGGAAAAAGTTGAAATGAATAGGAATAATAGGTAAATAAACTTCTTCATCATGTTAAGATTTAAAAAGATATGAATGATTTGAACTAAAAGAAATCTAACTTAAGTAAGAAAGAATTCTATTCATTTATTTTTGTTTATTTTTATTTTATTTTGTAATTCAAATAATAAAATTGGAAAAAATATGAATAATCGGAAAAACGTAGAAAACAATACCCTTTTGGTGACTTCGTATTGCTTTAAGATTTTATTAGAAATGATTTTAAAACAATTTAAGGAGCAGCATAAAGGAAATTCAGCAGTTGTTGGTCGAGTAACTCAACTGTATGGATTCGGTAATTATAATGCAAGCTTGCCTAATTTAAGGCAAGCATTAGAAAAACTGACAGGCGGATTTATCAATGGAAAATACTTATATGATAAGCAAAGAGAGTTACAAATGGGAAAGCCCTTATTAAAGTTGAATGGGTATTACAAAACGGTACTTTTCCAATATATCGGCTATGAAGGGGTTGTCGATTTTACTAAAAAGGTGATTAAAGAAGAGAAAGAAAAAGAACGTCAACTTGCCTTAATTAAGAACGATATTCTCGAACAGAACTACTTTTATGTATGCTATTACTATGGGGAATATAAAGAAATAGTTAAGTGCCAAGTCGTGGTGTTGAATAATTGGAAAAATTTACAATACACCTATTTATATCCTTTAAAAGATGGGACGTTTAGGAAATTTCTGGCTTATGGAACTGCTAAAAGGAGAGGAGATATTTTGCATGTTCGGACAAAGACCTTAATGGATGGTAGGATGATAGATGGAGGAGAGGATATTCTGTACGTCGGTCATACCGAACCAGGTACAAATGCTTTTATGTTAGGCGTATTTTCGGCATTTGATATTAATAATAGAGTTGTCGCAGGAAAGATAATTTTTGAAAAATGTGATTCTAAAGCCGAAATGATTGCTAAATCTACTACGCTTAAAATCCCTGCTTACATTGCTCAAGAATTAAGAAATGTAAGAATTGAAAATGATGGAAACATCCCCAATAACGTATTTGACATTTCTTCTAAAAGCCCATATAATATTACTTACGATAAAATTCCTGGCAATTATACCTTTACCCTTTTTCAGCAAGAGGAAATACTCGGCGATTTTCAATTTTCTATAAATTCAGACAATTTCAAATTGTCCTCTTTAACAGAAGGCTTATTGATAGTCAAAGATAATTTCGAGCTGATTCAAAATGGTTCGGTGCTACATTTTAGTTTTCAAATAACAGGCATTGCTTTCTTCACCCAATTAGAAGTTTTTATCAAAACTTATTATTTGAATAAAGGCGTGACGGATATTCGAGGCGTCTATAGTGGGTTAGACATTGAAAATCGCTTAATTAGTGGGGAGCTGAAAATACTTTTTGAAAAAGTATAATCTACTCCATTGCAGCTTTATTCTTCAACGCCACCATACTCATACTCTTTTCCGAATCGCCTCAATACCAGCTTTCATACCCTTCTCATACAATGCGGGTTCATCAACTTCAAAAAGTTAGCAACCCTATCACTGGAATGCTAAATTATAGTTGATGCTTCCCCACTTTTTCCTCCTTCTTCATCTTCGCGTTCGCAATCCAAATCGGAATCCAGCCCACCAAAGGAATGAAATAGGCTAATAAAATGGGTTTTCTAAACAAAATGCGCAGCGTCGCGCCCCAGCCTAAATTCAAATCCACTTCTTCTTTGTTTTGCCACTGGCGATAAAATTCACTGAATAGGAATGGAAAACCGAAGGGCAAAAAGAAAGGAAAGAAGCGGACGTTTTTCCATGCTAATTTGAAAAATTCGCGCAGGTTGTAGGGCTTTTTACCATAATCTTCTACTGCTTGTGTTAATTCTGCTTGGATTTGTCGTTGTACTTTATCGCGGATCGCGTGGATTTCTTCTTTGCTTAAATCTTCGTATTCTTTTTCGGTCAAGTCACCATAAGGAATGCGTCTGCCACGGACGAAAGTCAGTTTAGCGGGCATCGTGAAATAGAACATCCACGGCTGTAGTACCAAAAAGAACAAAACAATACTTAACGGAATGAATGGTAATCCCAAAATGACTTTACCAATGCGATTGACGGATGGAAAACTGTAGGCGTAAGGATTAACGTATTCGCCGTTGACAGTAGCGAAAGGGACAATGTCCGTTTTATATTTTAATGCCATACGGACGAAGGAAGTCGCTAGGCGTTGGAGTTGATATTTGCGATTGAAGCCTTTGCCGATACCCGGAATGCCTTCGGGATAGAGCAAGACATTGGAGTTAGGTAAGTGCATCAGCGTTTCAAAATTGGGATAAGTGGCTGGTACGCCGCCACATTTCCACCAAAAGTGATGCGTTAAATACGGGCGAAACATCCCTAACTGAAACATAGTGGGCGCAACTAATGTCCGACATACTTTATCGACATCGAAGTTGAATTTCTTCAACATGCCCGATTTGAAGACAATCGCATCCCACGGAAACGCCATCCCCGAATGATTACTCACCATGACGACGGGTGAATCGGGGTTGTTGCGTTTGATCTCCTCGTCAAAACCTTTGAACTCCGCACGAAAGTAGATTTCGTTGAGCAATACAAATACATTTTCCACCAAACTCTGCGCAAATTCGGGATCGATATTATTGAAAATATGGAGATTCTCGCGAATCTCGGAAGTCATGTATTTCTCTTGCAAAGTAGTTGTTGGCATGTGCGTCAGTTTGAAATGGATTGGGGATATTGGATATTGGATAAATACGCTTGCTAAATAGCTCTATAACAGTTAATGCGAGTCGATGTTTTTAAAATCGTCAATGCTACACTAACTTCCGATAAAAGGCGACGAGCAGTTCAGCGGACTTAGTCACCGAAAACTCTTTTTCTATGTGTTGACGTCCTGCTTTGGCTAATCGTTGACGCAGTGCATTATCCGAACGCATTCTTTCTATCGCTTCCGCTAATTGGCGGGGTGACTGTGCGGGTACGGCTAGTCCCGTTTTTTCATTAATCACCAAATCTTTCAATCCGCCGACGGCGGTTGCGACCACGGGTTTTTCCAACATCATTGCTTCTTGTACCGTTTTTCCAAGTCCTTCCATACGCGATGGTTGAACATATAAATCAGCGGCGGCAATGTAAGGTAATACATCTTTTTGAAATCCAATAGGGTAAAAGTGTACCCAACGTGGGCTGCGGTCAATTAATTGCTTAATTTTGGGTGAATCCATGCCATTTCCAATCAATAACACATTCCACTCGTGATCGGATGACAAATGGCGCATTGCTGTGATGAGGTCGGGAATGCCTTTTACTTTACGCACATTGGCGATGCAGGCAATGGTAAATATATCTTTTAACACCTTAAACTGCTGTAAATCAGCAATTTGCACATTTTTAAACCAGTCAGAATGCTGTCCTTTAGGGACAGTTTCAATGATTTTACTATTTTTCCAGACTTGCCGATTGAGGTACACATTAACAGCGGGTGATAACGCAGTAATTCCGTCCACGCGCGGATGCAAGTGCGTCAAATAGGAAGTAGGATCATACCAATTAGCATTACCGACCACGCCGCGATAGGTTGCCACTTTTACGGACAATCCCTTTGCAGCGCGAATACCATTGACAATCGCCTTATTATTGAAGAGGTGAAGTAGGTCGTATTTATTTTTTATTAAAATAGA
>JBGCES010000538.1:0-2537 GCA_045106545.1 Saprospiraceae bacterium | reverse complement strand
TAGCACATGACTATCAGAAAAAAGGCGTGAGTTTTATTGCGATTAGTTCAAACGATGCTACTAATTATCCACAGGACGGACCTGCTAAAATGAAGCAGCACGCAGCGGCAGAAGGATACAATTTTCCTTATCTCTACGATGAAACACAGGCAGTTGCCCGTGCTTATGATGCAGCTTGTACACCCGACTTTTACATCTTCGATGGTGATTTGAAATTGACTTATCGGGGGCGTTTAGATAAATCTCGTCCGAATTCTGGGATTCCGTTAACAGGCGAAGATATGCGAACGGCGTTGGATAAAACGTTAATAGGAGAGGCATTGAGTCCGATTCAGTATCCAAGTGCAGGCTGCAACATTAAATGGAAATAAGTAAGTAAGAGGCCAGAAGGCAAATCGATAAATCTGACAGAAGACAGTTTGCTTAAATAGTTGATTATCAGTTTTTTATGCGAAATAAATTTACTTTGATAAAGTGCGTTTATTTCTGTTTTACTACAGTATATTATTTCTGATGGTTACAAAAGCAAAGCGGCAATAAAGATCATTCTTTATTGCCGCTTTGCTTTTGATATTCTTTTAGCCTAATCCTCTAAAATAACGATTAGCGTATAAATCAATCCAGGTAGATAAAGCAAAATTGTCAACAACAGCGAAAGCCAAAAACGTCCTGATAAGCCATCGTATAAGAGCATCGCAATTGGCGGAGCTAAAATGGCAATAAGAATTAAAAGTAATTTACCGACACCACCTTTTGCTTGATTATTTTTTGCCGCTTTTTTCAAATCTTTGCGTAGCTGCTTTTTCATCTCCTTCTTCTCCTTCCGCGATTTTTCTTTCCATTCTTTTTCCGCTTTTTCCATTTCTGTAGCGGAGATAATTTCTGTATCAGCAGTTTTTTTGATAGGACGAAGTACGGCAGAGGCAGGTTGAATACTGATTAGCAGAAACGCGAACGTTAAAAATAAAAGTACGTGGTATTTCATAATTGATGAATTGAAAGGGTGAATAAAATTGGCTTCTCGGTGCTTTCTTTTAAGATGTTATTTTTGAAACTCTACCCTTATCCCAATGTTCATTATTTTACCGCCGACTTTCTAATAAAAATATCGCAGGACGTTTATGCAGGTCAGGCAGTTTCGTTTTTCGCCAATCTTGAATAGACTTCGTTAAAACATATTCATCAGGAGTAGTCAAATCTACTGCAATACAAAAACGCGTCTGCGGCGCAAGGCTTTTCAATGCTTCTTCCACCAATCCATTGTTGCGATAAGGCGTTTCGATAAAAATTTGCGCTTGCCGCTGTTTTGCCGAAAGGCTTTCCAACCGCTTCAAATCCTTACTCAGTTGCGGTCGCTTCGGCGAAAGATAGCCATGAAAACTAAAACCTTGACCATTCATTCCTGATCCCATCAATGCCAATAAAATGGAAGAAGGACCAACCAAAGGTACAACTTCAATGCCTTTCCGATGCGCCATTTCGACGATCTTCGCGCCTGGATCAGCCACGCCAGGACAACCCGCTTCCGAAAGCAATCCGATATCTTTTCCTGCTTCCGCTAAATCTAAAAACTGGTTGCGTTCTTGTGGCGTCGTTCGCTTATTAAGTTCATAAAAAGTCAATTCACTAAATGCCTTTATAGGATTAGTCGTCTTTATAAAATGCCGCGCCGTCTTAGCCCGTTCGGCAATGAAAACATCTAGTGAATGCAAAATCTCAACGACATAAGCTGGAATGGTATGTCCCGCGTTTTCACCGAGTGGAGTAGGAATTAAGTAGAGTTTACCTTTTGCTGCCATAATTGTATTAAGAGTAAATTGACAAATTTATTCGATTGTCAGATTGTGGCAAATCGTTCATAGTGAGCGACTTAGACGTTTTTGTAATTAAAAACTGCACTTGTGAAAATCATCCAGACCAAAAATAATGGGTTTAGTGAATACCTGATCCACTAAACCCATCAAATTTAGATAAACTTACGCTTATATTTCAATCCGATCAATTAACTTCTGAATCTGCCGCATATCTGCTTTTGCACCTTGCGCTTCTGCTATGCTCAATGAATTTTTTGCAACTTTCAACGCCTCCGTCTTTTTACCATTTTTCAATAAAATATTGGCGAATACGTAACTGTATTTATAAGATTCACCCTTATTTACTGCTTGTTCTGCTAAGTCTTCTGCCAGTTTCTGTGCTTTCGCATCTTTTGGAAAACTCTTTTGCACTTGCTCCGCTAGGTCGATCAATTCATCGGGTTGTCCTTTTGCTTCTTTTTTGGCGTAAGCTGCCGTTGCTTTTAAATAATCCTTACAATCGCCCGCTGCTTTACAAAACGCCATATCCCAGTTCAACGCAAAATTACTTGCCATTGCAGGGTAGTATTTTTTCATTTTACTTTTTGCTTCTTCTAGCAAGTCTTCATTTTCAAATTCAATCGCTTTTTTCGCGTTTTTGTGAGAAACTTTTAAGATTTGTTGATTAACTTTATGTGCTGTCACTAGGGGGGGGATGCTTCGGATCTTTTTAGTAGATAGGGT
>JBGCES010000537.1:0-2843 GCA_045106545.1 Saprospiraceae bacterium | reverse complement strand
TTTGCGGACGATGCAATAGATTTGGCGCTGCCAAAATTTAAAATGGAATATGATATTAAACTCAAGTCAACCCTAAAAGCCATGGGCATGACTGAAGCTTTTTCGGATGCGTCAGATTTTAGTCAGCTGGTAAAACAAGGCGGAGTGAAAGTGGATGAGGTCATTCACAAAGCCTTTATCGAAGTGGACGAAGTGGGGACAGAAGCTGCCGCAGTAACTGTGGTGGTGATCATTGAAACCTCCGTGCCTGCACTACCAACGGTTAGAGCAGACAAACCTTTTCTATTTGTCATTCGTGAAAATCAGACCAATAGTATTTTATTCATGGGACGGCTGAGTGACCCGACTTAAAGAATTAGAGCATAGGGAAAGAATAATATACCCGTTGAAAGCTAGAGCGCAGCAGAAAGCTGCACCCTAGCTAGGGTAGGTTATTATTGACCATCGCCCTTACTTAATAATTAAATGCAACAATGTTGCATTTAATTAAAAAAAGCCCTACATTTGTGACCTGTTCAATTATGATAAAAAACTGGTCACCCATATTACTGTTTTGCTTAGCGCTACTTCCAGTCCTTTGGAATGGTACTAGTTTAGTACATTTTCTGGTAGAACACACTCACGCACTCTGTGCAAACGAAGACGATCATAGCCATCCAACCGCTAAAGAATGCGCAACGATTTGTGCCTTTGATGCGCCTTCATCAGAGCAACCAACGGCGACGCAACACGATTATCAAGAATTAAAAATCTATCTCACGCTCTCCGAATATTTACCGACTCAGATTGTTATTTCAAATCGGCAGCCGAGTTTTCCCAAAGTTAATCTTTGGGAAAATCTCTTCTGTCCGGACATTTTCCATCCGCCGATAGGCTAATTCTGCCATTCCTGAAAAGGCACTTCTTTTTCTTTCCTGTTATAATTGCAATACTGATTATTTTGTTGGGCAATACGTTCGCTAATTATCCTATCTTTTTAATAGCGCTTTATTGCTAATAACCTAAGACCCAAAACTGTTTAAATGAATCTCAAAACCCTAACCATTCCCGCCGCTCGAAATAACCCATCCGACCTATTTGGTGCACTTGCTAGTAGTTTGTGCGTGATCCACTGTGTAGCGACGCCCCTGATTTTTGTCGTGCAAGCCAGTGCCATACGTTGTAGTGAAATTGGTCCTTGGTGGTGGCGAATTTTGGACTATTTATTTTTAGTCGTTTCCATCTTTGCGATCTACCAATCGGCGGATAAAACTTCTTTAGCGTGGATGCCGAAAACAATGTACATCGCTTGGGGCGTACTAGCTTTTTTGATTATTAATACTACATTTCACGTACTGCCGATTCCGCATTTACTGGTTTATTTACCCGCCTTTAGCTTAGTCTTCCTACATTTGTACAATCGAAAATACTGTCGTTGCGCCACCACAAAATGTTGTGCTACGACTTAATTGTACTATCAAATTTGTAAAATGGCAACCACCGCTACGACTACCGCTAAACCCGTTACCATTCTCACCGGCTTCTTAGGCGCAGGTAAAACGACCTATTTGAATCATTTGCTGCAAAGCAAACCCAATACCCGTTATGCGATTATCGAAAACGAATACGGCGAGCAAAGTATTGATAGTGAGTTGATTATCCGTGCAGAAGATGATATTGTGGAATTGAATAATGGCTGTTTGTGTTGTACGCTCAACGACAATTTATACGACATTTTAAATACCCTTTTTGAACGTCGCGACGAATACAATGAGATTATTATCGAAGCGACGGGCGTAGCCGATCCGCGCGGATTAGCCGAACCATTTATCATTCATTCTTCGATCAAAAAGCAATTTCCACTGCAGGGAATCATCTGTTTGATTGATGCGCAATTGGTAGAAGATCAGTTGCAGGAAACGGAGGAAGCTATTCACCAAATCACGTTTAGCGATGTCTTATTGATTAATAAAACAGATTTGGTGAGTAAGCAATTTTTGGGTGAATTAGCACATAGAATGCGACAACTAAATCCGTTGGCGCAAGTAGTTTTTGGTCAACAGAATGATTTTCCTACCCTTCAGATGCAAGGACACGATGCGCAATTTGATACGGTTTTTAATCCATCTAAATTCTCGGATGCCAGTTTTCCGATTCAAAAACCCCATCACCATCATCACCACGAACATACCGAAGTCACGTCCCTGACATTCGTCTTCGACCGCCCGTTTAAGTTATCTGCTTTGCGTCACCGCCTAATGGTTTACTTGGCTTTTCAAGCCAAGGGATTATATCGAATGAAGGGTTTATTATGGATAGCTGATACAGAAGAACAGTATCTTTTACAATCTGTTGGTAAGCAGTTAAATATTGAGCAAAAGCGACCATGGGAAGTGGATGAAAAACGACAAAATATGATTGTTCTGATTGGTAAAGGTTTGCAACGGAAGGGATTAGAGAAGCTGTTTCAGCAGCTTCTAGCTAACTGAAAAATTTAAAAAGCTGGTAGGATGATTGGGTTCATCCTTCCATTGCCTTTGTCAGCAGATTACATAATTTTGGAAGTCAGCGGTAAATAGCTATCTTTCTATTTTTAAATTTCAAATCTGCTATTTTCATGCGCTTCTTTCTTCTGTTTCTCGCTGGCTTATTCCTACTCTCTAGTTGCGAACCTGAACCGCTGCGTCGTGTCGCCACACCGATGGATTTAAAACAATCTAATCTCATTCCATTACCACTAAAAATGGAAGCGACGGGTAGTTCCTTTGCGATTTTACCGACGACTTCGATTCAAATGGACGACGATACCTTACGCAATGTAGCCGTGGCATTACGTGGCTATTTAACCGCTGCGACGGGTTACG